>NZ_JBSQAV010000008.1:0-38763 GCF_053851515.1 Mycoplasma sp. 773 | reverse complement strand
AAAAACCGTTGAACTTGAAACTATTTCTAAATCAGAATTGGATGATTTAAAAGCAGCTATTGAAGATGCAGAAGAACAAATTGAGAATCTAACTCAAAGTAAGGTTGACGATCCTGATAATGCTCAGGAATACGAAGAACTAAAAAAAGAATATGAAGATTTAAAAACAGAGAGTCAACAAAGAAAGCAAAAAGTTGAAGAATTATTAAACTACAAGGCAGATAAATCTGAGTTTCCTAACCAAATAGCAGAATTAGAGCAAGAAAGAACTGATGTGATTGCTCAAATTGAACAAATTAAAATGGATTTGCAAGAAGAAATAATTGATAAAAAAAATGCGGAAGAATTAATTAAAATTTTCGAAGAAAATAAGAGCGAAATAAATAAGAGAATAGATTTGTATAAGAAACTATCGGTGTCTAATTTGATAATTGAGGATATTGATAACCAAATAGCAGAATTGATGAAAAAATCTGATCCTTTAGCTAAAGAAAAACTAGAAAAATTGAATAAAAAGAAGGACCTTTTGTATAAATTAAGAAAGGAAATTAAAGAATTAATTGATAAAATTTCTCAAGAACAATTACAACTTGAAAAATACTTATAATGGTTACTGAATTTAATAAGATGATTTGATAATCATCTTATTTTATTATTTATATTTTTTTAATATTACTAAGATCTAATAAAAATAGAGTTTTACATTTTAGAAATAAATGAATAGAAAATTAAATTTTAATATTTTTAAATAAATAACAATTTTAATAAAGTAGATACACTTTGCAAAAAAAAAAAAAAAACTATGGTATATATTATATTGAAAAGCACATTAATTAAAAAGGGGAAAATATGAAAAGATCTAGTAGAATCTTGTTGTCACTAGCTAGTTTGTCTGTTCCATTTTTCACAACAATAGTTGTAATGTCGTGCAGTAAAGGCATGACTAATAAGCTAGAAAAAATGACTGATAAAAAAGACAAGCAAATTAGCGATGCGAAAGGTTTAGAAAAAAATACCGATAGCCCAAAACCTGAAACTCCTGAGGAAACAATGCCGAATATCGGGGGTAATAATTCAAGTGAAAATAGTCCCGAAACAAGCCCTGAAATAAAAAAACCAGATATACATGAAGATGAATCTAAAACGGATGAAAATGATGGTGATGATCCTAGCGATAAGGATTTTGATCCTAATAATCCCGATGCCAGTGATAGCGAAGAATCAGATGATTCTGGGTCTAATCAAGATAATTTACAAGGCAATGATAATGAAGGCAATAATGAATCCAATAATGCAAATAAGGATGATGTGAAAGACATGATTAAGCCTAATCCTGAAGCAGAAAAATTAGAAAAGGAAATTAATGAAAATGAAAAAATAATTGATCAAAAGAGCCAAGAACTAAAAAATGTTATTAATCAGGAATTAGATGAATTAAATAACGAAATTAGTGAAGCGAATGAACAAATTAAAAATCTTAATGAAGAAAAAGAATTCGATAAGGAAAATGAATCTGTTTTTCAAGAGTTGATAAAAGAATTTGAGGAAATAAAAAAGAATGATGAAAAAAGAAAATTAGAAGTTATTAAACTTTTAACTTATGATCCAAATTTTTCTGAATCTCGTCAGGAAATAATGGAACTTGAAGATGAAAAAGAAAATATAAATACACAAATCATGCAACTTATGGAATTAAAGAAAGAGGAACAAAATAATTCCTTTGATATTGATAATTTAATTAAGACATTTGAAGAATATAAGAAACAAATAGATAAAAGAATAGCGCTTTTTAAGGATTTATCGCTTGCTAATTCTGTTATAATGAATATTGATGACCAATTAGAACAAATAATGACAAAAAACAGTCAAAATAGCGAAGATATGGAGCTAAGTTTAGAATTAAATAATAGAAAAACTAAACTTACTACTTTAAGAGAACAAATAAAAGATTTACTTGCCAATATTTTTCAACAAGAAGAACAATTATCTTTAATTCAGTAAATAGTACTAATGGTAAAAATATAGTTCATAAGAAAATCATCATTTTCAAGGAGGTTTTTCCAAATTGAAGCATAAAAAATCAACATTATTTACTTTTGAGATTATATCAGTAATTTCTATACCAGCAATTGTTTTGTCATGTCAAAAAATAGATGACATAAAACCAAAACCTCAACCTGAACCAGAACCAGCACCAAAACCTACTCCTGTCCCACCTGATCTAAAGCCAACCCCGCCTTATAAACCGCGAAAAACATTGGGTAATGATAGGACACAGCAAATCAAAGGAACAGAATTGGGTAAATTTTTACACAACGAGGAGGTTGTGGAAACTCTGTTTTTAAAGGATGTAAGTCCTAACTTTGCAAAATTTATTCACTATGTTAATCAAAAAGATGGTGTTGATAGCTGATGGTATGCTCATAATGATAATGAAGAAGGATGATTTGATATAAATAAGGAATTTACTCGTGGCGATAACTTTTTATGTGGTGCTATTGTAGTGGTTAATGCTTTACATTATTGAATTAAACAAAATAGGCAATATTTAGATAAATATTTACTAGATCCTAGAAAGGGAGTAATTTCATTTAAAAACTCATTGCAGGATATTACAATTGATTTTCGCAACTTGAATACCTTTGTTAATCATATGGGAAATGATGGAATTCGAACTACAAGAGAAAATAGCGTACTTTTTGAATGAATTAAAAAAGATTATGGTGGTAATGTTGATAAAAGAACTGGGAAGGGCTTTGTTACACCATTTAAATTATTTGATGAATTAATAAATGGATATCCGTACTTTCGCATCGGACCGAAATCGCAACAGTTAAATAATCCAAATAATTGGAGTCTTAAAGCTAACTGAAAAGGATTTTTTAAAGATGTGTTTGAAAGTAATATTTTATCAAATAGATGGTCATTTAGAAATGCACATAGTGCAAAGAATCTAAGTGAAAGATTAAGAAATGAAATAATATCAAATAAGGCACTTGCTATCTCTCATACCTATGGTTCAGTTGTTGTTAATCATATTGTTAATGTTTGGGGAGCTGATTTTGATAAAGACGGGATAGTTAAGGCCCTTTATGTAACTGACTCAGATGATCAGGAAGCCTTCTTTGAACAAGACGGAATTAAAAAACGTCTTGGTATTAAGAGATACAAGGTGAATTTTGATACTCAAAAGGGGAAAGTTTTTATCGGTGCTAAAAAAGAAAATATAGCTGAGGCATTAGATATTTACACTTTTAGTTTAGGAACCACATATTGAGAGCAATACTTTAAGAATTTATCTAAAAATAAGCAATAAAAATTTGGGTTATTAATAAAAACCCGAATTTTTTTCTATGCTTCAAAATGCTTTTTGAGTAAATTTTTTTCAAAAGATGCAAAAAAAAAAAAAAAAACTATGGTATAAATTATATTGAATAGGGCAACAAACATCAGCTAGTTTATTATGTTTTTTGCTTTGTTAAACTAATTTTAAATGAGGTATTCAATATTGAGCAAAAGGAAGTTGTTTTTATTAACTTTAGGCATTATTCCGACTTTATCTATGTCGTCTGTTGTTTTATCATGTCAAAATAGAAATGTTATGGAGCCATCCCCTAAACCAGATTCTGAACAACCACATAATAATACACATATGCATAATCCTAATGAAAATAATGTTGAGGAAAGAATCAATGATTCAAAACCTTTAACTCTTCCGCATAAAAAGAAAAAAGAAGAAAAAAATCCGCAAATTATCCCGGATCCAACTATTAAAAATAAAGGTAACAATACTAATGTTATTCCGCAAATTAAATTAGGTCCCTCTATAAAAAAGAATAAAGAAAATAATATAATTCCACAAATACCGCTCGGACCATCAATTAATAATAAAGCAGATGAACCAAAGAAAATTCCGCAGTTAGAATTAATTCCTGCCCCAAAGTCAGAAGTCCCAAATTTACCAAAAATTCCTTCACCAAACGATAAAACACAACAACTATTGAATACTCCGTTAGGTGATTTTCTAAAAAGTGAAGGTGTAGTTGAAACTTTATTTTTAAAGGGTGTAAATCCTAATTTTAGTGAATTTTTCCATTATATTAACGCAAGCGACGATATCGATAGCTGATGATATGCTCATAATGATAATGAAGAAGGATGATTTGATATCAATAAAGATTTTGACCGTGGTGATAATTTACTTTGTGCTGCAGTAGTTGCAGCAAATGCTATTCACTATTGAAGCATACAAAACAAGGACTATATTAATAAGTATTTAAATGATCCGCAAAAAGGAATAATAGGAAAAAATAATGAAATAGATTTTCGCGAAATTAATAAGTTTCTTGAGGCTAATAATGATAATATAAAAACAAAAACAGAACATAGTCAATTATTTGAAATTTTTAAGAAACTTTATGTCGGGCGCACTGTTTGGCCAGATAAAATTTTTGATACTTATATAAATGGTTATGGTTATTCTAATAGGCAACAACGCAACCAAGAAATTAATTATGAAAAAGGTAAATCTGGATTTCTTGGGTTCTTTAAGGACGTTTTTGGTAAACACTTATTAACGGACCGTTGACATTTTGGTTATGGCGCCTACGCAAAACCACTCTCAGATAGACTTAGACGAGAAATTGAAGCTAATAAGGCTATTGGTATATCTCATACATATGGTAGCGTTTCAATTAATCACATTATAAATGTTTGGGGAGCTGATTTTGATAAAGATGGGATAATAAAGGCTCTTTATGTAACTGATTCAGACGATCCGAGATTTGCATTTGAACAGGAAGGCGTTAGAAAACGTCTTGGTATTAAAAGATATAGAGTTGATTTTAACGCTGCCGATGGGAAAGTATATATTGGAGCAAGAAAAGAAAATATAACGCAAGCACTAGATATATATAGTTTTGGGTTAGGCGTTAACTATTGGGAAGATTATTTTAATAATCAATCTAAAAATAAGTCATAAAAAATTCAGATTAAAAGGATCTGAATTTTTTTATTATTTTGGTATCGTAGATAATTTTGCGTAATTGCTATTCCCAAATCACTTACTAAAAAGTAAGCCAGAGATTAATTTACACAAAATTTTTTTATAATATCCTTATTTATGTTATTTTGATACTAGTTCTGATATTGTTTTAACCATTGCAAACATTGGTTTTTCATTAATATCACATGTCCCGGCTATATCAAAGTGTATATATTCTATATCATTGGTAAATTCTTTTAAAAACATCGCAGCTGAAGAAGAACCAGCATTTCCGGTAAAATCTGTATTTTTTAGATCCGCAACAATTGAACCTTTAATATATTCAGCATATTCATCATCAAGTGGCATTCTTCACACTAATTCATGTTGAATTTTTGCGGCATTTTTTGTATCTTCTCAACCCTTTTTAGTTGTTGATCATACCCCGGTGTATGTGTCACCTAAAGCCATAATCATTGCTCCAGTTAAGGTCGCAACATCAATTAATCTTGTAGCTTTTAGTTTTGTTGCACCATAGTATAAACCATCAGCCATAACTAAACGACCTTCGGCATCAGTATTATTTACCTCAACAGTCTTTCCACTCATTGAAGTTCAAACTGAATCAGGAAGTGAGGCGTCACCATTAACTCTATTATCGGTAATGCACATGATAGCCGCTACATTAGTTTTTGGTTTAGTTTGAGCAATTATTTTCATAACGGCAGCTACAACAGCAGACCCACCCATATCATATTTCATTCCATTCATATGGCGACCGGTTTTAATATTGTAACCACCCGAGTCGAATGTAATACCTTTACCAACCAAAACAGTTTTTTCTTTTGATAATTCGTTACCATTATATTCTATAATAACAACACGTGGCTCGTAAATTGAACCTCTATTAACTGATAGTAGCAGACCCATGTTTAGATTTTCAATTTGTTTTTTGTTTAAAACTGTTATCTTTAGATTTTGATATTGGCTTAGTTCCTCTTGTGCAATTATTGCTAGTTGTTCAGAGTTTAGTTCATTAGGAGGCGTAACGCCTAAATTTCTTGCTCAATTTAGTGCTTCAGATAGAATCACCGCCTTGTTAAAGTGGGCTATTAAATCGCTTGTAGGATTTTGTAAATATAGTGAAAGATTGTTATGATTTTCTTTTTTATAGATGGTTTTTTTATTATAAAGTTTGGCTGCTGAAAAATTTATTCCTTTTGTAAATGCATCAACAGTGTCATAGATACATATTTTGTTATCAACAGGAAATGTAGCGACATCGATTTGATAATTTCTTGCAGCATTTGTAGCTAATGATTTAGCAAAATCAAAAATATTATTATAATTGATTTTTTCTCTTTCTCCCATGTAAACATAAGCAACATTTTCGCTAAGAAATTCTGTAATTGTAAAATCCTTTTCGACAAGATTTTTTGGTAATTTATCACCCTTAAAGACTGCTTTTAACAATAGAAAATCATTACGTTTTTCATCAATTTTTTTAATTAGTTCCATAGTTTTAAATTACCTTTCTATTTTTGCTTTTCAGCTAGTTCAACTAATGTTGAAACTAGGATCCCCAAGCCCATATTTTTTGCATCAGCAGTTCCGGCAACATCACAGTGAATAAAATCAACTTTGTTTGCAAATTCATTCAAAAACATCGCAGCAGAATTGGAATCAGCCTTTGATGAATTATTGTAATTATTTAAATCAGCAATTAGTGATGACTTATTGGTTTTATGAAATTCTTCATGCATTGGAAGTCTTCAAACTTTTTCATGAGCTATCTCTGCTGCTTCCTCAAATTCTTCTCATCTTTTGTCACATGAAGAATAAATACCTGAGTATGTTTTTCCTAGTGCCCTTAACATTGCGCCAGTTAGAGTTGCTACATCAACAATCAAAGAAGCGTTTAGCTTTGTGGCACCATAGTAAATTCCGTCAGCTAAAACTAAGCGTCCTTCAGCATCTGTATCAGTAATTTCGACAGTCTTTCCACTCATTGATTTAATAACAGATTCAGGTAGAGTTCCATGGGTATCGATAGCATTATCGGTTAGCATCATGATTGCAGCTACATTTGCCTTTATTTTTAGCTGTGCAATTGATTTTAGTGCGTAGGCTACGATGGCAGAACCTGACATATCAAATTTCATCCCATCCATATGGTAACCTTTGGTGTTATATCCACCTGTATCAAAGGTTATGCCTTTACCAACATAGACAAATTTTTCTTTGCTATTTGGATTTCCGTTGTATTCGGCAATAACAACTCTTGGCTCATATGAAGAACCAGCATTAACAGCTAACATTAGACCCATTCCTAGTTCTTCAATTTCAGCCTTATTTAATACTTTAATCGATAATCCTTCAACTCCTTCGAAATCCTTTTTAACTTCATCAGCGATTCACTCACTTGTTGCTATGTTAGGTGGTGTGATTTGCAGATTACGTGTTTTTGAAACATTTTTGGAAATTATCGTTAATTTTTCGATATATTCAGCATAACTATTTTCTTCAAGAAAAAGTGTTAGTTTAATTTCGCTTTTTTCTTCTTCATTCTTATTTTCACATTTTTGTTTAGCAGAATATAATTTTGCTCCGTGAAATTCCATTCTTGTTATAAACGCTCTTAAAACTTCCTTAACAGTCAAAAAAGGAAGATTTGCAAATGATAAAACATCAATCTGATAACTTCTACGTTTTACATTGATAATATGATCAACCACTTTTATAAAACCGTAGTAATCCTTAATGTCTTTTGAAACATAAATATAAGCAATATTTTTATCAAAGTTTTCGCTAATAAACAAATGAGTTTTTGCTACGCAAGAACAAAATTCTTGTCCCTCATAAGCAACTTTTAATAACATATTTTCATTACGTTTTATTTCGCAATTCGATATCATAAAGTCTCCTTATTAATAAAAAAATACTATTTACATAATAGTATTCTTAAATTATAATCATTTTTAGTTTAAATATATTATTTTGTACTTCAATCAATTTCATTCTTTCCTAGCGATATAAGTTTTTCATTTATTCTTTTAAATATATTACTATTAAAGAAACCCCGCCAACAAGATAGAGGTGAAGGGTGCGCCGTTTTAAATATATATTCTTCCTTAATATTTAGAGTTTTAATAAAGTTTTGAGCATCGATTCCCATGGCTAGAAATAAAATCCCATCATAATATGAAAGAATTTCTCTTATAAGATTTAAGTTAAATATTTCTCAACCTTGATTTTTGTGAGCTTGTGTTTTGTTTTTGAGTGTTGTTAATATTGTATTTAATAATAAGACGCCTTGATTTTTTCAATTTGTAAGATCATTGCTATTAAATTTAATTTGGGGATAGGAATTTTTGATTTCCTTAAAAATATTTTTCAAGGACGCAGGCGTTATTTTATTTTTTGAAGAAAAACAAAGCCCGTCGGCATTATCATTTGTAGGATAAGGGTCCTGTCCTAAAATAATGAGTTTTATATTACTAAAATCAAAATTTGTAAAAGCGTTAAAAACATTATTTTTTGATGGTACTAGATCTTCATTTTTTAATATAATTTCAATCTTTTTTCAATATTCTTGTTCTTTTTGCTTAGCAAGAAAATTTTCAAAATTAAAATTCATGTTTAACTTTTTTCTTGCCTTCATATTGGTATTCAATTAGATATAAATAACCATCTGAAAACCTTATTTTTATTGGTGTTTGGATTTTGTTTTTTGTCGCGCGATAAATTTTTAACCTTTTATTATTAATAATTATGAAAGCGCCTGGCTGATCATTGAATGCCCTTATTTTATTTAGTGCTTCTTGACAGGTTAATGTTTCAAAAATTTCAGCTTCCTCATTTTGAATTTTAGGAGCAAATGTTACTAGATTTTCATCTTGAATTTTTCTTGTGAAATCATTATTGTAAATTTGTTGCAACCAATTACCAATTACTTTTGAAGTTTCTAAGCCTAGTCTATCAAATAGTTCAATAGCGCTGTCTTGTTCTGATATTTCAATTTCTAATGTTTTTAAGATATCACCTGCATCCATTTTATCAATCATTTCAATCAAAGAGATTCCGGCTTTATTATCATTGTTTAAAAGCGTATATTGTATCGGCGAAGCTCCACGGTATTTCTCTAATAAACTGCCATGAACATTTAAGGGTAGTTTATTTGGTAATTTTAAAATGCTGTTTGGAATAAATTGCCCGAATGATGCTGTGATAAAAAAGTCAAAGTCAATTGCTTTTAGTTCTTCATAGATATCTTTGATTTTTTCTGGTTGGTAGAGTTTAATATTGAATTCATTAGCAAGTTGCGCAATTGGGGTTTGTAATACATTTTTGTTTCTATCAAATTTTTTGTTTGGCTGGCTAATTAGACAAGAGACTTCAAAACGTTCATCTTTTATTAATGACTTAAATATTGTTTTTGAAAATTCGGCGGTTCCAGCTAAAACTAATCTAATTTTTTTCATAAAAAAAATTATACTTGATATCTTAAATAAAAATAAAAGCTAACAAAAGTTAGCTTAATAGTTTTTAATTGTATAGTAATATTTTTTTGTTTCATTGTTTTGGTTGATGCTAAAAAGTTCATATTGTAAATTGTTTATAAAATTTGATCTGTTATTTCGATATGTTGTGGTGCGGCGCTTATTATTTTTAAATCTAGCATAGAATTTTTTGCCGCTATTATTTCATACATTATCATTTAATAATGAAATAATTTCCTTATTATCCTTTTTATTCAGGTCATATGTGCCGTTGTTATCAAGGTCAACTCATAATTTAACATCAAACTTCTTATTTTTAAATTTCTTATTAAGAATATTCCTATCTATATTTTTAGCAAAATATGAAACATATTGATATTTGTCTTTAAATAACTTTGGATATACTCATGATTCATCATAGTAATCTTTTTGTTTGTTATCTTTGATATCAAAATAGTATATAGAATTTCAGACCTTTTTTGTTGTAAGATTATAATTTTGCAATTTATAATCAATTTCCAGAGTATTATTGTTATCATTTAGGTCTACAAAAATTAGTTTAGATTTGATACGATTTTCTTTCTTTTGTTCAATAATTTTTTGTGGTAATTCAAAATATCCACCTAGATTAATATTCTTTGAATCGTTATTTTGAATATTATAATTTGCAAAACTTATAAGTTCTCCTCAGCCCATTAGGTCAACATAAGCTTTGAACAAACCTTTATGGTGCGAGTTACCAACATTTGCAAATGGACGCTCATATTCATTTGTTCTAATATTATAAATACTTGAACGGAAGTTTTCTAGTTGGTCTTTAAAAACTCAATTGGATGCAAATGTAGCTAATTCATTTGAATTTGAAAAATTACCTTTTCTCAAGATAGCGATGTTTTTTAGGATATCATCACCAGCAGCATTAAAAATTAATTCACCAGTTCGATTGTTTTTTCGAAAATAAAAATAGTTTTCAAATTGGCTTCGATTAGAGTTATAAAACCAAGCATTTGGCCCTAGTGAAAGCTTAATTATTTCTCTTGGTACAAGCTCAGTAAATGAGAAAAGATATCTTATTGATTGCAAATTAGTTGGTTCAATAAAAGAAACATTTTGATATTTATTATTATTGAAATAAAACCTTCTAGAATCAAGAGGTTCATATTTTTTAGCCTCAAGAGGTGTTATTTTAACGTTTGCTATTCTAAAAAGTTCATTGGCACTATAAAACTTGTAAACTGGTAATTGGTCTTGGTCATGCAGAAAATCTTGACTATTTCTTAATAAAAGTTTATTATCTCTTGTGTTATCATAGTTTAAATTTTTACGAAATTCATTCAAAAATTTAGCATTATTTGTTTCTATATGATAATAGTTGTGATCACCCTCATATTCAATAAGATCACTGTTTGCAAGTTCATCACCCCTTTTTATTGATTTATTATACATATTATCAATATGATGAGTGTATTCATGCATTAGAGTACCAAAAATAATTTCAATTCTTTTTTCTACTGGTTGATTCAAAAGTTTTAGATTGTTTTCAACTATTTTATTTACAAAGATGTACATTTCGCGATTTGCAGGAAAATAAGCCCCGTTAGTTCGATCTTCTTGCAATTCATCATTTGGCACATTTATATTGATTCTTTTAATTGCGTTTATTTCTGGACCATAAAGTGCCCTTTGTTTAAACATTTTATTTAGTAAAAGCATTCCTTCTTTTCCTAGATAATAGACAGGTTCTCCGTTTGGTTTTCTAGCAATTGGTTTTTCGACAAAACTTAAATTTCCCACTTTAAAATTTGGATTAAGTTCTCTTGATGAATTGCTTGTTTTTCTATTAAAAATAAGGGCATCATCGCTTGTTCTTATTTCAAAAGGAATATTATCTTCGTTTAATGATGTTTTGCTTAAATCATTTTCTGAATTTCGCAACGGAACAATCCCTTCATCAATAGCGCTACCATCTAATTTCTCAAAAACTGCTTTATAACCAAAATAACCAGCCGTGGCAATAAAACCTGCTGATATAGCAAAAATTGATAAACCTAGTAGAAATTTTTTTCCACTAGGTTTTTTCTTTTTTTCTTCTAACATAAGCCTCCAGTTTTTGAATATTATATTTTTTTAAGGCATTTAATAAATCAATATTAAATATTTTACTCTTATTTTAAAGTTATTATAATTATTAGTATGTTAAGAATTATAGCCGGAAAATACCGTTCAAGATTATTAAAACAACCTTCCTCTAAAACAACAAGGCCAACAACTGATAGAGCAAAAGAGGGCATTTTTTCTTCAATTCAATTTAATATTGAAGGTCGTGAGTTTCTAGATTTGTTTTCTGGATCTGGTTCATTTTGTCTTGAAGCCTTATCTCGTGGAGCAAAAAATGCCACATGTGTCGAAAAAGACTACGAAGCATATAAAATAATTATTGAGAATAAAAATAGTCTTAAAGAAAGCAATTTGTTAATTATTAATACTGACGCATTATCTTTTTTGTCCAAAAATAAGGATAAAAAATATGACTTTGTTTATTTAGACCCACCCTTTAGGGAAAAAGAATTGCTTGTTAAATGCATTGATATATTAACTTTAAATAATATGATAAATTCTAATGGAAAGATTATTATTGAAACTGATTGGAATAATTTCACATATAAAAATAATCATTATGAGGTAGTAAAACAAAAGAAGTATGGAAAAATTTTTATTTACTTTATTGAAAACATAAAGTAAATATTTTTTATATAATTAATTATTAATATAATTAATATTCTAATATTACTTTAAATATTCTAAAATAAAAAAGATGAAGGAGAAAGCATGGAGAAAAAATTAATTATTTTTACCGGACCTTCTGGTGTTGGGAAGGGCACAATTGAAAAATATTTGTTTGATAATAAGGACTTAAAATTAAAATTATCGGTTTCAATTACTACCCGCGAGCCAAGAGAAGGTGAAGTTGATGGTATTCATTATTATTTTGTTCCAATTGATACATTTGAAACATTTATTAAGGAAGATAAGGTTTTAGAATATTCAAAGCATTTTGATAATTATTATGGAACACTAAATTCAGAAGTGGCAAATATTTGTGCCTCAGGAAAAATCCCATTTTTAGAAATCGAAACTAATGGTGCCTTGCAAATTATTAACAAGTATCGTAAAGAAGGTAGAGAAGGTGAAATATGTTCAATATTCTTAATGCCTCCATCATTAACAGAATTGGAAAGAAGAATTGAAAATAGAAATACTGAAACATATGACCTTATTTTAAAAAGATTAGATAAAGCAAGAGAAGAAATAATTCTTTCTTCGATTTTTCAACATGTTGTTATTAATAATTCAATTGAAGAAACCGCTAATAAAGTTAAGGAAATTATCAAGCAAAATTTTTCTCACATTATTGATGTAAAACAAAAAGCAGAACCTGGTAGAAAGGCTTAAAAAAGTAGAAAAATGAAATATGTTATTAAAACTGATAAAGGAAAATATCGTAACGAGAACCAGGATTGTGCATCAATCAGTTTTTTAAATAATTGAACATTAGCTATATTATGCGATGGGATGGGGGGTCATTTTGGTGGTGCCTTGTGCTCACAAAAAACAGTGGAATTACTAGTTAGCTATTTTCAAGAAAGTTTTAACGATAATATTCAATTTAATGATAGAAAAAATATAAATAAATGATTTAATACCACACTAAGCTATATTAAAAAATCACTTAAAGATATAGTTAATAGTAAAAATATTGTAAATTATCGAGATATGGGTACAACTTTAACGGCTGCCTTAGTTTTTAATTTAAACAAACAAACTTATGTATTTAATATTGGCGATTCTCGTACATATGCATATAATGGCTTATTACATCAAATAACTATTGATCAAAACGTTTTACATGAACTTGCAGAAATCAAAAAAATAGATATGGATATTGTTAAATTATTGCCTGATGCCAATAAGTTAGTTAGTTGTTTGGGACCTAATAAGAATATGAAATGTGATAGTTTTTTATTGAAAAGCAGTGAAGAAATTAAATATATTTTATTGACATCGGACGGAATACATGATTTTGTTGATAAACCAACAATTGAGCAAATCCTTTTAGATAAAAAACTTAACCTTGATAAAAAAGCTCAAAAATTAATTGATATTGCGAAGAAAAATCAATCAAGAGATAATTTAACAGCATTGATATTGGAGCTTTAATTATGTTGAAGAGATTGGATAGATACGAAAATGTAAATAAACACTTTGAGGACTTTGTCTTAATAGGAAAAGGGGGGTATGGTGAGGTTTATTCTGCTTGTTATAAGAAGACACAAAAGAGAATGGCAGTTAAAATACTCACTGTTCCAGATATAACAAAAAAACAAGTTAATCAAATCCGCTTTCAGAACGAGTGCAACGTTTTGAAAACAATTAAATCGCCGAATGTAATCAAAATGGTTGGCTACTATGTAAGCGCAGACGAATCTTATTATGCAATGGAATTAATCAAAGGAACCAATCTCAAGGCATTAATTGCAAAACACAAAAAAATACCTGTTGATGAAGCAATAAGAATTGCGAGAGAGATATGCAGGGGATTGTATGATATCCATTCATCTAATGTTATCCACCGAGACTTAAAACCAAGCAATATAATTATTGAAAATGATACCAATAGAGTTAAATTAATTGATTTTGGGATATCAATTAGCGAGGATAGTTTGCGAGTTACAGCTGATAATAAAACAGTTGGCTCAGTTCAATATTTAGCTCCTGAGATTCCCTTGAAAAGTCAACCAGCCTCAATTCAAAGTGATATCTATGCTTTTGGTATGATTTTGTATGAAATGCTTTCAGGACATCCTGTTTATCAAGGGATTGATGCCCAATCTATTTTACTGCTTCAAATAAACGGTACAATACCACCTTTAGAAGGTGTTGGGAAAACTATTCCGCAAGCTGTTGAAAATATTATAATAAAATGTACAGCTAAAAATCCTCAAAATCGCTATTTAAATTGCTTAGACATAATTAGTGATCTAGATCATTGTTTAACACCGCAAGCAAGCATGGAAAAGCGGCTTGATCTTGAAAATCATGAGCAAAAGAAAAAAAAGAAATCACACAAGGTACTAAACATTGTTTTGATAACACTGGGTTCCTCAATAATTTTTGGATTATTAATTTATTTAATTGTATATTTAGTTGAATATTATAAAAAGTAGAAGTGAAGGTGTTAATATGGAAAAAGGGAAAATTATTAAGTCGTTAGCAGGCTTTTATGATGTTAAGTCGTTTGGAGATAAACAAATTTATAGAGTGAGAGGTTCGGGAAAACTTAGATTGCTTGATATGAAACCTATCGTCGGCGATAATGTTGAATTTGAAAAAGAAGGATTGATTCATCATATTTTAGGACGAAGAAATTTCTTTATTAGGCCTAAAATTGCTAATGTTGACCAAGCGATTGTCGTTATGTCATTAGTTGAACCAGAATTTAGTTCTCAATTAGTTGATAAGTTCCTTATTATTATTGAAAGCAAGAATGTAGAACCAATAATTGTTTTAACCAAGAAAGATCTAACATCTGCTTCAAGGATAGATTTTTACAAGGAACAAGGTTATAAGGTATTTGAAATAAATTATGAAAACGAAGCTAGTTTTGAAGGCTTGCGAGAAATTTTTAAACATAAGACTAGTTTTTTTGTGGGCCAAACCGGTGTCGGAAAAACGACGCTGATAAATTATTTAGCTAGCACAAATTTTGAAACACAAGCCATTTCAAAGGCGCTAAACCGTGGTAAACATACAACAAGAGAAGTAAGTTTAATTAACTTTAATGGCGGCGAGATTATTGATACTCCTGGGTTTTCATCTATTGAGTTTGATTTAACAATTGATGAAATGCCTGTTGCTTTTAATTCTTTTAGAGAAGCATCCCCTTTTTGCAAATTTAGAAGTTGTAGACACTATCATGAAAGAATTGAGGATTGTGAAGTTAAAAGACGCGTTCAGTGTGGAATTATTAAAGAAGAAAGATATGAAAATTATAAAAGCTTTATGAAGCGTATGTTAGAACCAATATATTAAGGTGGAAAAAAATGGATAATAGACAAATAAGCCCTTCGATATTAGATGTAAAAAGTGATCAACTAATTTCCTATGTTAATTCATTGATTAAATGAGGTGTTAGTAATGTTCATTACGATGTTATGGATGCCCAATTTGTACCCAATACGGCCTTAACATATGAAGAAATTAAAAAAATATTTGATCAGTGTCCAAAGCATAATATGGATATTCACTTAATGGTTAAAGATGTTTTTTCTTATTATCATAAATTTAAGGAATTTGGAGCTATTTTAACATTTCATTATGAAGCTTTTGAAAATGAAATAGAGCTCAAAAAACTTATTAAATTAGCAAAAAAGGAAGGCATAAAACTCGGTTTAGCCTTTAATCCTGATACAGATGTAAGCAGAGTTATGCCATTTCTCAAGGATTTAGATTTAATATTAGCCATGAGTGTCTATCCTGGCAAGGGTGGGCAGAGTTTTATTGAATCTACTTATGCAAAGGTAAGACAACTTAGAAAATATATTGATCAAAAAAATTTGAAAATAATAATTGAAATTGATGGTGGTATTAAGGACTTTAATATTAAAAAATGTTTTGAGAGTGGCGTTGACTTAGCGGTTGTTGGTTCTTATTTGGTTAAAAATTTTTCAAAGGAAACAATTAAATTGTTATTGAGTTAATTACTATTTTTAAATCACTTACTAAAAAAAGGCAAGCCAGAGATTAATTTACACAAAATTATCTACAGTTCCTGTTTATGACCAATCCAATTGCAAATAATTTTCGAAGAAGAGTAATAATAATTTAAAATAACCAAATAACATTTAGGAGATTAAACTCTCCGATTTAGTTATGTTATTTGGTTATTTTTGTCTAATAAATTTAGATTTGTGTGATTACCATTCCCAAATCTCTTACTCAAAAAGTAAGCGGGAAATAAATTTACACAAAATTTACTACATTATCATCAGCATCAATTGCTGATGTCTTTTAACAATGAAAGGATGATTATTGTTTATTTTCGTCTTGTTTTTGATTTTGAGCGCTTAACATTTTATCGATTTTATCGTAGTTATAGAAATCTTTATAATCTAATTTGATGTCTGGTTGAACACCACTTTCAATTTCTTTGTTATCTTTACCAAATGTAGCGTTATTTGGGCCACTTATTGTAATAGTTGTTCCATCGCTTAGAGCTAGAGGCATAATGGCTGACATACCGCCACCAGTTTTTTGACCAATAATTTTAGCAATACCCATTTCTTTAACAATACTTGTCAATTGGTTAGCAGCACTAAATGTATTTATACCAACTAGGATGTTTCAATTGTATTGTGTATATGCATCCCCTTCGTATTTATCGTTACCATCAGTATCAACTAAGCCCTTACTTAAACTACCTACTCTATTTAAAATATCGAATTCACGATTTAGAATTGGTTTGTCAGTCATAAAACCTAGTGTTTTAACCATTGATCCAACGCTACCACCACCATTAATAGCAATGTTTAGAACAATGTTTTTTATATCTTTCTTTTCTTTAACTTGTTTCATTAAATGGCGCATTAAGTAATATGTATCATGTTTTCAAGCTTCTGGCGATTTGTTTTGTTCTTTAGTTCCATCTTCAAAATGCAATAGGGTAACAAAAGCAGTATTACCAACAAATTTTACATAGTCTTCAGGTTTGAAGTCTGCAATTTTCTTTTCGAAATATGCTTCAAAGCCTTTAACCAATTCTGCTCTTTGTTTATTGAAATCAATTCTATATTGACCATAGTCTTCTGGTTTAAGTTGTAGAGGGTCTAGATAATTAGTTGTTTCATAGTATGAGAATGAGTTCATTCTTGTATGCAATTCATTTAATTGCTTATGGAAAATACTGATGTATGCTTCATTTCATTTTTTAGGATCAGTCGATAGAAGTTTTTCTTTATCTTCTTTTTTGATATAGTCTGCAAAAGATTTAATTTGTTTATATTCTCTTAAGCCATAAAAGTAGTCCATTGTAAATGATAAATGGTTAAAGTTTGCTTCTCTTTCTTCCTTGGTTGGTTTGTTGCCATGGAGATCGTTCTCTTGTCTAATTCTTTTTCTTGCGTCTTCTCCAGTTTTGCCAAATGAGTCAAGTCCAGCAAAAACATTAGTGAATGTTTTTCCGTTATAGTAGATATTGTTGAATGTTCAGCTCATAAATAGAGTGTTAAATACTGAAAATGGCACTAAAACTTTACCATCTTTGTAAAGGATATCCATATGATATTTACCTAGATCGAAAGTAACGCCTTTATCACTTTCTGGAATTCTTTCATATTCATATTTAGTGAATTCTCCACCATCTGTTAATTCTTGTGGTCTTAATATTTCATAAAAGAAGTCCGTTGTGGTTACAAAAATTGTATTTTTATTTCAATCAATTACCAACTTGTTTGAAATAGTTCCATCAGGATTGCTTGTGTAATAAGTTTTTCTATTCTTTTGTTTATCAACATATGAACTAAATTGTTCTGGGCCAATCAAGCCAGTTAGAGCACTTAAAAATTGATCGATATCAACATAAGCTGTCTTTGATTTATCATCCTTAATTTCATAAACATCAACATTTGATTCCTTAACTGCTGTATATTCAGGATTAAAGTTTTTGAAATTGTGAGAGGTGGCACTAATGTTAACCTTGTCATCGTTTTGAGGCTTGATATTGTTTTCTCTTTCAATATCATTTATTATTTCGTTTTTCTCATTTAGTTGATCTTTGATTTTATTTAATTCATCGTTAGTATTATTTTTTTCTTTTTGTAATTCTTGAATTTTTTGTTCTTTTTCTTGAATTTCTTTATTTAATTTATCGATTTGTCCAGATTGACAGCTTGCAGTTAGTATAGCAATTGGTGCTAGACCAATAGCTGATAATGGAAGTAAGCTTGCTAAAAGTTTAGCTTTTCCTGATTTTTTCATATTTTTTCCTTCTTTACAATAATTTCTTCATTTTAAGAAAACACCGGAATTTTTTGGCCGATGTTATTAATTATTATTAATTTTGTTTTGAGTTAGCGCTTGTTAAAGCCTTGTCAATTGCCTCATCATTATAGAAGTCTTTGTATTCGATTGCAATGTCGGTTGGAACACCACTTTCTATTTCTTTGTTTTCTATTCCAAAAACAGCATTGTTTGGTCCACTCATAGTAATAGTTGTACCATCTGGCATTACGTTTGACATAATAGCTGACATACCACCACCAGATTTTTGACCAATAATTTTAGCAATACCCATTTCCTTAACAATACTTGCTAGTTGGTTTGCGGCACTAAATGTAGTTACACCAACTAACAAGTTTCAATTGTATTTATCATAAGCATCATTTTCGTATTTACCATCACCATCGGTGTCAACTTCTGATTTGCTTAAACTATTTGTTCTATTTAGAATATCTTGTTCGCGGTTTAAAATAGGTTTATCGGTCATAAAGCCTAAAGTTCTGACCATAGCAGAAACGCTACCGCCACCATTTAAAGATAGATCTAATACAATATTTTTAATTTTTGAATTCTTTTTAACTTCTTCAATTAGATGTCTCATTAGGAAGTATGTATCATATTTTCATGCGTCATCTTTCGATATTTCATCTTTTGTTCCATCTTTGAATTCAAGAAGGGTTACAATGGCTGTATTGCCGTGGAATCTAATTAAATCCTTAGTTTCAACTTCGCTAACCTTCTTACCAAATCTTTTCTCAAATAGCCCACTTAACTCGGTTGCTACTTTTTGCTCATTTAACAATTTTTGTCCAAAGTCATTTTTTGTTAATGAGTCAAAAATATCGGCATTTCATTCTTTTTCACGATACGAAAAAGTATTTAGGCTTGTGTGTAAATCATTTAATTGTTTATGGAAGATATTTATATATGCTTTGTTATATATTTCTGGGTCAGTTGATAATAATTTTTCTTTGTCTTCTTTTGAAATATAGTCTGCAAAAGATTTAATTTGTTTATATTCTCTTAAGCCATAAAAGTAGTCCATTGTAAATGATAAATGGTTGAAGTTTGCTTCTCTTTCTTCCTTTGTAGCCTTATTACCATTTAGATCATCATTCTTTCTTATTCTTTGTCTTAGTTCATTGCTTGCAGTTTCAAATGCATCAAGTCCATCACTTACATTTGTAAATGATTTACCATTAAAGTAAATATTGTTTGATGTTGTACTCATGAATAAGGTATTGAATATTGAAAATGGAAGTAATACTTTATCATTACTATATAAGATATCCATATTGTATTTGCCCAGGTCAAAGTTGATAAGTTTGCCTTCATCACCTTTGATGCGCGATAATTCATATTCGGTTTTTAGGAATTGCTCACCATCGGTTAATTGTTGTGGTTTAAAAATTTCATAAAAGAAATTAGTGCTTGTTAATTGAATGGTGTTTTTGGCTCAGTCAATAATTAATTTATTTGATATTGTTCCATCTGGATTTTTTGTAAAATATGTTTTTGTATTTTTATCTTTTTCAACATATGAACTTAATTGATTTTGGTCAAATAAACCATCTAAAATCGATATAAACTGATCTAAGTCAATATAAGGTGTCTTAGACTTGTCATCTTTAATAAAAAATGCTTCAGCTTCATTTGTTTCTTTTACTGTGTATTCAGCATTATAGTTTTTAAAGTTATATTTTTTAGTCTCGAAAACTTTTTTATCATCATTTTGCGGAGTTACTTTTTCTAATTCACCCTTTAATTTTTTTATTTCTAAATCTTTTTTTGGAAGTTGTTCTTTAGCTCAATTTAGTTGATTGGTAGCTTTATCTTTTTCAACTTGTTCCTTTGAAAGTTGCTGTTCTTTTTTTATAAGTTCTTGGGTTAGTTTATCTTGTTCCCCCGATTGACAGCTTACTGATAGTATAGCAATAGGTGCTATGCCAACTATAGATAATGGTAAACTTGCTAGAAGTTTATATTTTCCTTGTTTTTTCATATTTTCCTTTCAATGTTGTATCTTTTTATCTAGTTTTATACTATCTAAAAACAATTTTATTACTTTTGGCTAAAAGCACAAAATTTATACTAAAAAACATAGAAAAGTTTTAGGTTCAAATAATTAATTAAATAGATAGCGCTTTATAGTTGCTGTTTTAAATGTTAAAAAATGATAAAATTTAGCAATTACCTTAAAGAAAAAACTAGATTGTATTTTTTGTTTTGATTTTTAATTTGAAATTAACATTTTTTGTGAAATTAGAAACTTTTATTAAATCTTACAAAGAGAATTACCATCCGTTTTTGCTTATTTGATTAATAAAAACATGGAAATAATTTATTTTGTAAGATATTTTGAAAATGTTGTTAATCTTAAAATGATTTTATGTTAAAATTATTGTGCTTTTAATAGCAATAAGTAGATTCATTTCTCACCTAAGTGATTTTTTTGCTGGGTCGCTACAGATAAAGATTATTTAATATTTTTGTAGTTAATGAGAAGTGGTCTAAACCCACTTTTTATTTATTTAAGGAGGAAGTTATATATCAAGATAACTCAAACTTTGCAAATAGTCAAAGTAAAAAACCGAAATCAGAACACGTTGTAAATAATGACATACCTTATAAAAAAGTTTTTGTTTTAGGCCCTGATAATGAAAAAATAGGAGTTTTAACTAAAGAAGATGCTTTAGAAAAGGCTTCTGAATATAAGATGGATTTGGTTCTTATCTCAATTGAAAATAACAAACCTATTACTAGAATTATGGACTATGGTAAGTTTAAATATGATAAGAAGAAAAAACAAAAAGCAATTAAGGAAAAACAGTCAGTAACTATTAACCGCGAAATAAGATTAACCCCTTTAATCGGACAACATGACCTTGAAACAAAGGCACGCAAAGTGCGTGAATTTATTTTGGAGGGAAATCGTGTAAAAGTGTCGGTTAAGTTTAGGGGTCGTGAGCGTAGCAGAACTGATTTGGGGCACGAAATTTTAGATAAGTTTTATGCGCTTGTCGAGGACATTGCAAAAGTATCAAAAGAGCCAACTTTAGTAAATGAACGTTTTTTAGATATGTATATCGAAAAAGATAAAAAGAAAGTTGAAGCCTTTAACAAAAAAAATAACGAACCTTCACAACCACAAGGAGAATAACATGCCAAAAATGAAAACCAAGAGCGGTTTAAAGAAGAGAATTAAAATAACTGCAACAGGTAAAGTTAAACGTGGAAATGCATATCGTTCACACTTAGCTCAAAACAAAACAACTAAGCAAAAACGTCAATCTCGTAAATCATCAACCTTATCAGCATCAGATTTTAAGAGATATAAAGAATTAATTTAATTTTTTAATAAATTATTTGGAAAGGAAAATATTATGCGTACAAGAGGCGGAGTAGTAACAAGAAGAAGACGTGTTAAATGATTAAAACTTGCTAAGGGATACTGAGGACACAAATCTATTGGTTATAAAGTTGCTAAGCAAGCTGTTGTTAAATCATGAACATATGCATTTAGAGATAGAAAACAAGTTAAACGTGAATTTAGAAAATTATGAATTGCTCGTATTAACGCAGCAGCAAGAACAAATGGTATTACATATTCAAGACTAATCGAAGGATTAAATAAAGCAAATATAAATATCAATAGAAAAATGCTTTCAGAATTAGCAATTAACTATCCTGAATCATTTACTTCGATAGTGGAAACAGCCAAAAAAGCTCTATCATCAAAATAATTTTTAACAGCTTTAGTTAGCTGTTTTATTTTTTATGTATATTAATACATAATCATTTTATTTTTTAAAAAAGTGTTATTATTTTCTATTATATTGAGGACATATGAAAAAGACGTGCAAAATTAATAACCAAAGTCCAGAACAAAAGAATATAGATTTAGCTAAACAAAAACAACTTAAATCAGAAGAATATATAGCATTATCTAACGAGGAAAAAAAGCGAAAAAGTAAAAAGAATCCTTCAAAATTACCTTATGAAATAAATCCTTATGGAGTTAATTTCTTTAATGTATGAAAAAAGTTTCCTAAGAAAATGTTCTTTGTTTTTTGTTCAGCCATCTTATACAATATAGCTATCGCAACATTTTTAGCTAAGGCGGCAACGGTTGCAACTGGGGTTTCAGCTATAGTTCAAGCAATTACATTTACAGTTTCATCAACTGCACCATATTTTGCTTTTATTTATTTCTTTATGAATTTACCCTTAATAATTGCTTTTTGAAAGAAAAATTCACGATTATTTATGATTTTAACGACATACTGATTATTATGGCAAGTTGCGTTTCAATCGATATTATTAATTGGGCCAATTGGACATTTCTTTAATAAAATTTCGATTTATTATATTAATTGAATTTCTCCAGTTGATTCCCGTTTTACAAATGAATTTAAATCATTAATTCCTTGGGAATCATATGGAACTTATCAAAATTCATATCGTCATTTGTTCCAATGAATTAATACAAATCCAACATCTCAAGATGGTCTATATTTATTAAGCATTAATAATTCTTTAGAGGCAGGCGTAATCAAAGAGTTAGGATATATACATCAAATTACCCAGTCTCAATTTAACCAATTAAATCATTTTAAAAATATTATTGAAAATGGCTACGCCAATCCAACATGGCCAATTATTGTTTATGCTGTTATTGGTGCTTGTATGGCTGGATCGGCAAGTGGTATTTCATGAAAAAATTCAGCTTCTACTGCTGGCGGAGATTTTATAATTTATTATATTTCTAGAGTTAAACAAAAATCAGTGGGTCATATTTCAACAATTGTTGCCTTGATTTTTGGAGCATTCTCAATTGTGACAATTAGCATTGTTGAGTTATTAGGAGTATCATCAGATAGACCATTTAATATTGCAGCATTAATTTTAAGAATTTTAAGTTTTTTTGCATATGTTTTTATTTACATTTCATTTATTGATCTCATTTTTCCTAAATATCGTAAGATTAGAATTGAAATATATACAAAAAACCCAGACAGGATTATTGACCGTCTTAAAATTATTAATTATTGACATGGTTATAATATAGATAAGCTTACTGCCGGTTATACAAATACTGAAACTGTTAGAATTGAGACTTTTGCACTTTATTTAGAGCAAAATATTATTAAAAATGAAATCCTGTTGGCAGACCCTGCAGCATGGATGACTGTATCCAGAGTCCATAATATTATTGGAAAATTTGACACTTCAAGAGTTGAATCTTAATAATATCAAGAAGGTGATATAATCCCAAGTTTGGATAAAAAACGATAAAACACATTCCGAAAGGAGTGTGTTTTATTTGGGTTTTTCAGTTTTAAGATTAAAAAATCATAAATCCATTTTAAATTAAGATATATTTATGATTTTTCTTTAATTTTTTAACTATATTTTTTATATGTATTTTATTTGTTTGCTTGTTGCTTTTTAATTAACATTTCTTTCTTTTTATGTTTAGATAAAAATATTTCCGAAACTGCAATTACAATACTTGTAACTAGTATTAATGCTGTGAACACGGTAAACGTAACAAAATAGTTGATTTGATATGTTATTAGAGTTAATAATAAAATAATTAAAGACGATGAAATAACTTTAAAAATTAATGTTCATATTGTATTTTTTTTAAATTTGTCTTCTTTAAAAAGCAAATATGTATTTGTGTAAAAAATGGCAATAAATAGTGAGAAAAATAGTTGTTGCATACCTATTATTACTAAATAAATTATGTTTTTAATGTAATTACTAATTGATATAAATAAAATAGGAATAACTATTAGAATTACAATATTCATAGCTAATAAAATTCATCTTAGTTTGATATCTTTATTTCTTATCACTAAAGAAATTAGGCTTCCAATCAGGCCAAAAGATCCGAATATAATATTTAATATAAATGATCATTCTTCTGCATTAAATGAAATAGCTTTAAAAAATTGAGACATTCCCGCTGTTCGTGGAAAAAGAAATATTCCAACAATTAGACTACATGCAATAGTATAAACTCATTTTCATATGTTGTAATTTTTGTTGTGTTCAAGTTGTAAATTGTCTACATTATTTTTAATAGTTGGTGTTGTTTGTAATGGCTCCTTATTTAACTTTAATATGAAGTATAAAATCCCCGATGCTAAATAAGTTATCATATTCATAACAATTAATGATCAGAAAGGCAATTTAGTAAATAATACAAATGAAAACACTGATGCCAATAGAAAAGCTAGCGCAGTAGCGATAGTCGTTAAAACGTTGTAAGTTTTTATATCTTTATTGTTATTTGATAAATAATATAAAACTGACTTAAGGGCTATGAATCTAAATGAGTGTATGATATTTAATATAATGTTAGTTATTAATAAAAATATTGAAAAAGCCTGGAGTGAATTATTTTTTATGAAGAAAAAAGAGCTAATTAATATGACCATTAGCACACCCACGCTAATAAAGTCAGTTGCTATAAGTATATTTTTTAGTTTTAATTTTGAAGCAATTTTTTTATTTAGTAGATATGAAATAAAGACCGGTATTTGAATTAGTAAATATAAAAGAGAAACAAGCCAAAAACTACTTGTGAACTTATAGATATAAATTGCTGTCCCAAGTTTAAAGGCCTCAGATCCAATCATTGAAATAATTAAAGAACTGGCATATTTTGTTTTATTAATCATTGTTTAGTTCCTTATATAAAACATAAATTATTTGAATCATATGAACAATGTTTATGATGTTAATTTTAACATTTATATCAGTTTCTAAATCCCCTGGAATGCTAATGATAAAATCAACGATTTCATTTTCTTGCTTGCAGGTTGCGGCTCATTCTTTACTTAAGGAAATTTTATAGGGAATGCTATATTTGCTAAGTATAGACAAAATCTTTTTAGTTTTAATGTTATTTTGGTTATCTGAATTTACTAAAATGCCTTGATTTTCTCACTTGCTATCATTAGAGATTTTTAAATTAAAAATATATTCATTATTTACCTTTTTATTATTTTTAATTTGGTAATTGTTAATAAACCAGTTTAGTATAAAAGAATTAATTTTACTATTTTGATTTTGTTCGACAAAATTAAAGTTATTTATTGAGTAAGAACTTCTATTGCTATCTTGGCCAGAGCAATCTGTCTTAAAAATCATATTTGTGCTTTTTAATTTGCTAAAATCCTTTGTTGCGTCAAATTCTTGGTATTCAGTAAAAAAATTTAAATAAAAGCTTTCTATTATTTTGCTATTGAAGTTTATATAGTCACTAATTTCTTTATCATTATTTATTTGTTTGAATATATGTTTTACCTTATTAAAAGTTTGCAACAAGCCGGGATCTTGAATTTCGAAGACTTCATATTCATTTTTCCATCATAAAAATTCCTTATATTTATAGTAGATAAAAATAAGAGTTGAATTATTGATAAGGTTCATGATTAGGGTTTTATAATTGTTTAATTTGAAGTTATCTAGAAATGAGGTTAGATTATCAAGGTGATTTAAATCGCTTATTGTTGCAATGATTTTTTCCATCTTATCATTGTGTGGATAATACGATGACATAACATATGTAAGCATTAAGATTTTTCCAATAATCATAAAATCAGAATTTACAAAGTAAAGGTTGTTATCAATTTTGTTTAATCAATCAACATGAAGATATTCAAAAAGAATAAATTCAACCTTTCCAAATTCAAAATTTTCAATTGTTATAAGGTTATCATCTTCTCTTAGCAGCTTGAAGTCTCCAATTTTTGTAATATATCTAATAAATTCTCTTTTTGTTTCTAAATTTTCATTGTTAAAAAAACAAATATCAATGTCATTGGGATTGCGTTTAATAAGTTCATTTAACTTTAAAACAGCAGACCCTTTGATAATAATTTTTATATCTGTACTATGCAATTCATTGAAATCATCAACATATTTAGAAATATAATTTATTTTTTCTTTAAGTTCTATTTTTTTCATTCTTAAACCCCATTTAAATTTTGATAAATTAAATTATTGTAATACTTTTTTTAGTATGCGTTTTGTTTTTTAAAAAAAATTAATATTTTTTGTTAATTTATGTTGCCCGGTCGATAAAATAAGATTAAAAATCAGGGCTAACTTTAGTCCTGATTTGTGCATTTTATACATTTAAATTATTCATCCTGGCCAAGTTCGCCTAGTTTACTAATTCTAATAAGATGTCTTCCGCCTTCAAATTCTGCATTTTCTCATGCATGAAACATGTTTAGAATTTCGTTATCTTTTAATAATCTTCCTCCCATACACAAGATATTTGAATTATTATGGGCTTTTGATAATCTCGCTTCTTCTTCATTTGTAACTCTAGCACATCTTATATCTTTAAACCGATTTAAAGCCATAGATATTCCAATTCCTGAGCCGCAAAAAGCAATAAGTTTTGTATTCTCTTTATTAAGATCTCTTTTTGTTTCCTTTGCAAATTCTATTCCAACATCAGTATACGAGACTGGCAATAATGAACTTGTTGAACCAAAAAGTTCTACTTTGTATCCTTCTTTTTTTAACTCGCTAGCGAGCTGAATCTTTGCTTCATGTCCAGCGTGATCACTAGTTATCTTTACAATTTTGTCCATAAAATTTACTCCCTTAAAATTAAACCGTCTTCAACTCTAATTATTTGGCTAGGCTTTTGACTCATTTCTCCAAAGTTATAAACATTTGTTATTTCAGGAAAAAGAATTTTTGCATTTTCAATATTTTTGCATACTGGACCATTTGATATATTGCAACTCGACATATATACTGGCCCATTTTTTTCAAGATATTCGAGTAGCAAGGGATGGTTTGGCATTCTAAAACCTTGGTCATTAACAATTAACGTTGTTGCGCCTGGTCAATATTTTTTAGCATATTGCTCAGCTTGCGGATTTCATTGTTTAAACATTCGTGCCTGGTGGATAGAGGATACTAAAATAATTAGTTTTTTATTTCTATCTCTGCCTTTTATTTCATAAATTAAATCTTTAGTTTCATCGTTAACAGCGCCGCCGATCCCTAAAACGGTATCAGTTGTTGATATAAATAATTTTTTATATTTGTTTGTCATACTTTTATTATATTACATTATGTTATCTAAAAGTATATAATAGTAATATGCCTGAATTACCAGAAGTAAAAGTGGTTGTTAAAAACCTAAATGAGGTCATTTTGTATAAAAAAATTAAGGACCTAGAAATTATTAAACCGCATCTTTTTAAGGAGTGTTCGCCTTCAACATATAAGAATAATTTACGGGGGCATGAGATAACTCAAGTCAAAAATAAAGGTAAGCATATTATTTTTCAATTCGAAACCAACTTAATTTTGTTATCTCATTTAAGAATGGAAGGAAAATATCGTTATTATCAAAAACCACATGAGAACCATAAACATTTAGTTGCTAAATTTGTATTTGAAGATAATAGCGAGCTCCATTATCTTGATAGCCGAATGTTTGGCACATTTTATTTGCGCGATAGTGAAACTTATGAAAAAAAATTACCTTTATCAAAAGTGGCACTCGAACCTAAAGATACTAACATCGAGGAACTTTTTGAGAAATTGAAGGGTAGTGAAAGCTCTATTAAAACTAAGTTGCTGGATCAATCATATGTTGCAGGTTTTGGGAACATTTATATTGATGAGGCTTTGTTTGCATGCGCTATACACCCCTTGAGTAAATCAAAAAATATCCCATTAGCTAAACTTAAAGAGATATTAGAAAAAGGCCAGGTTATTATGGATAAGAGCTACAAACTAGGGGGAACAACTATTCATACCTATGAAAGTTTTAATAACGAGATAGGTTCTTATCAAGATTATTTAATGATTCACAGCGATAGAATAAAGTCATGTCTAAAATGCCAAAATAAAACTATAAAAATTAAGGTCAACGGGCGTGGAACTTACCTTTGTCCAAATTGTCAAAAGGAGTATTAAAATATGAATCTATATTCATTAGAGATTGATTTACACGGTTTAACTAGTGATGAAGCATCTATTAATGTTTTGAACGCCTTATTTACTTTAGATCAAAATGAATTTATGGAATATGTAGATATTATTGTTGGTAATGGCACCAAAACCCTTCAATTTGCTATTTCAAATCTATTAGAAGATGAAAAATATGACTATGAATTTTTGAATTCTAATCATTCAGTTATTAGGGCATATAAAAAGAATTAATTTTATAAAATAGTATGAATAAATGTTGACTAAAAAGATATTAGATTCAAATAGCAATATTAGAATTTAGATTTTTTTACGTTTTAAATTTATTTATTTTTTTATCAACATGGCAACCTAGTTAAATAAGGCTAAACCTTGATAATTGTTTAGTTACCATAAAATAGTTGATTATTTTTATTATGTTTTATAATTTAATAATAAATAAAATAATCAATTAAATTTTTAAATAATTAATTTTTAATTACTAGGAGAAAAAATGGCAAAGAATACTTGAGAAATTGCTAAACAAGCAATTGAATCTCATGATAATATTTTTATATTTCATCATATAAGACCTGACGGTGATTGTTTGGGTTCACAGTTTGGTTTGAGAGAATTGATAAAAACTAATTACCCAGAAAAAAAAGTGTTCGTTTTTGGTGATAATATTGGTGCATTTCCATTCTTTGAATGAGATTTTGATAAATTTGAGGATGTACCAAAAGAAAATTTCAAAAACTCATTAGGCATTGTTGTTGATGCTAACTCATCAAATAGGATTCAATTTGCGCAATACATTCTTGATAAAAACTTTACTCATTTATTAAGAATTGACCATCATCCTGTTAATCCAGATATTGAATATGACTATACGTGGGAAGATCCAACATTTGCAGCTGCAGCTGAGCAAGTTGCTTATATTTCGATGATGTCCAACTGAAAAGTTACTGATAAGGCAGCAAAATATACTTATTTAGGTATTAATACAGATTCTGGAAGATTTCAATATGAATATGTTCAAAAAAGAACATTTGATGTTATGTCTTATTTACATGAAGGCAATAATTTTAGAGTATGAGATGTTAATTTTGATCTTGCTAAAAGGGATGAAAGAAAAGTTAGATTTTCTGCATATGTTTTATTAAATTATAAGAGTGATGGAAAGGTTTTATATTTTCATGTAACTAAGAAGATTCAGGAAAAATTTAATTTAAATGATAATGAAGCTAATGATGTTGGCATTTTAGCAAACATCGGAGATTGCAAAATTTGAGTATTATTTATCGATCTTCCCGACGGCAATATTAGAGCTAGAGTTAGATCAAACGGTATATGAATTAATCACATTTGTGAAAAATACCAACCTGGCGGTGGCCATGAAGTTGCTGCTGGAGCAACATGTCATTCTAGACGTGAAATGAAATCTCTAATTGAGGACTTAAAGGCTGAGGTTTTAAAAAATGATCAAAATTAGTTCTGAAAGATTAGAAATATTTAAAAAAATTGAAGATAAAATTAAAAAATACCAAAATATTGTAATCTTTCATCATATAAGACCTGACGGTGATTGTTTAGGTTCACAATTTGGTATGAAGCATTTAATTCAAGAAAATTTTCCTAATAAAAATGTTTATACTATCGGTGATTCCAAAGGAATTTATTCATACCTTGATTTTTCAATGGATAAATTGGAATTTAAGAAACTTGAAAATTCGTTAGCTATTATTGTTGATGCTAATTTTAAAGAAAGATTAGAGTGCCGTGAATATTTAGATAATAATCTGTTTGATGATGTTATTAGAATTGATCATCATCCTAATGATGACGACTTAAATGCTTCGTTGGTTTGAGTTGATAAGTACTCTCCTGCGGCGGCACAACAGGTGGCCGAAATTGCATATGGATTAAATTGAAAAGTTAATGCACAAGCAGCAACATATTTATATTTAGGAATTTATACAGATTCAGTTAGACTTACAACTAACCTAACTGATGATAAGACAATGTTTTTAGTTGCTTGATTATGATCTCATAACGCTAATAAAGATTTACTACATGAAAATATGGCCAAAAAAACATTGGAGGATATTAAAATAAACGCTTTTGTTCAACAAAATATGAATATAAAAAATGGCGTTGTATCATTCTACTTTACCTTAAAGGATCAGAAGAAACTTGGGATTTATGACCCATTAAAAGCAAATCGACCTTTTTTGCTTTCCTCAATTGATGATAACAAGGCATGAGTATTTTTTACGCAAGAAAAGGAAAATCAAATTAGATGTGAATTTAGATCGAATGGTGCCTGCGTAAGAAACGTAGCTGTTAAGTGGGGTGGTGGTGGCCATCATCGCGCGTCGGGTGCTCAAATTAGCGACGCATCATTAATCCCCCAAATAGTAGCCGATTTGGAACATGAAATAACCATTTCTGAAAATTATGATAAAAATAATTAACCAATAATTTACTTTATTTTACAAAAAAAGCCAAGGCTCAAATCGTTATATATGATTCGGGTCTTTTTTTGTTTTAACATAGCTCAATTATAAAAAAACTGACCAAACATCATGGTCAGGTAATGTTGTTTATAAATTTTTAATTTTATTTAAATAAAATATTTGTTATAAATGTAATCATCGGCAATGTGATATATTTTTCTTATATATTCAAAGTAGATTTTATACTTTTTATGGTCGCCTTTTCAAATAAATTTTTTATTAATTGTCTTTGAAAACTCAATTACAAGATATAGGTCAAAAAAACCATATTTTTTTATACCATCAATAATCATTTGTTCAATAAGCATTCTTACTTTTGGATGATTTATATCAATGTCTTTTTTATAATGTTTTTGTTCAATTAAAACAAAGGCACCAAAGTAGATGTTTAGACTTGATATTTCTTTATGATATTCTTCTAAAAATAAGTTATGGGTGTTTTTTTCTTCTTCATCTAGCTCTATGTCCTCAAATATTTTATTGACATCAATTGCGTTTTTTGCGTATTTGTTTTCTGAAGCAATAATTAGAAATATTTTTATTATTATTATGATAAATAAAATAAGTGAAATTGAGCCAAAGATATATGATGCTATAGTTCCTCCCCTGCCTATAGAACCAAAAACATGAGACGCAACTAAAAACAAAATAATTCCTATTGCTAAAAAAAGAAAAATAACTAAGTAGCCAATAAAATTAAAGATATTATCTTTTATTTTTTTCTTGTGATTTTCTTCCATTAAATAATTTCCCCTCTATAAGTTTTAAGTTTGTTATTTTTTAGATATCCTCTTCCCTCTTTTGCGATATATTTATCATTTAATTTAGTTGCGTCGGCACTAAAATTTATTCATACTTTCAATAATGATGCTCCAACGCCGTATGTATCTACCGGTGTATTTTCATCCTCAAATTCTTTAATTCTTTTAGCATTAAATCCTGATGAAACAGTTATTTTAACATGTTTTCCATTGTTATTATCTAGAGCTTCTCTTAATCTCTTTACTTGATTTTGGGTAACACCATATTCTGCTTCTCCCTCAATAAACATTTTGTCAATTAATGCTTTCGAGGTGTCAATTCTTACTGCCTTGAGTTTTTTGCCAAATTCTTTTAAGCAGGCAAGTGAGTCTGAAATAACATCATTATGAAAATCAACAAGAGCATAAAGGTCATCATTTGGAAATGTTTTATGGTAAGCCTTAATTGCCTTAACGATATCTCCTTCAAACATTTGAATTAAGGCATGCGGCATACTGCCAAACGTATGCTTTAGGTCGTAATTGGATGATGCAAGAGTAGAATGGTTATATATTCCACCAACTTTAAGAGCATACGCATCATTTAGCTGGTTTATATAATGATCTGATCTATCAGCCATGCTTACAACATTTTTTCCATTAGCTGCCTTAATAACATTGTGTGCATTTGTGGCAATTGAAGTTTGACGGGCAAGAATGCCATCTATAATGCCTTCTCAAATGCCAAAATCATAGTAATGTCCTTCTAGTTCAAGTACGACTTCTCTATTATGTATTATTGACCCTTCTTCAAGATATCTTATTGTGTATTTAGACGTATCAGTGTTTTTACACAACAATTTAATGACCTCATTTATCCCACATAATTTTACATTATTGTGACGTTGAAAAAACTGTAGTGTTACTGTTTCGTTTTTGCGGTATTTCTGTGAAATTTTTTTGGTCTTAAGAAAATATATCGAGATATAGTCTTTTAGTTTCATTATACCTTCTTTATTTATAAAATGAATTACATTTTTTGATTAGCAAAATAAAAATTAATATTAAAATTATATATTATATTGTGATTAGGTAGAATAACTTTAGGAGTTATGTTATGGAACAAATTGATAAATCTGAGAATAATTATGTTGGCAAATTGTATAAGATGCAGTCATGAGCTAGCATTTGTTTTATTGTTTTTTTGTGTGCATTTATTAGCATTTTATTGGCTATATACCTGAATGGCAATGAAAATAATTATGGAAAATGAGCATCTAATCCGGTTTATATTGTAATAACAATTTTATTTATTTTTAGTATAGTTTTCGTTGTTAGTTCATCTATTTTAGGATTGAAATATGCTAAAAAAAACAATAATGCAAGACTACATATTTATTTCTTATTGTCTGCAATATTTATTATTCCCTTTTTGTCGTTATATTGTATGATAGTTTCTGCTATTAAAATGTATGATTTGCATCAAAAAATAAAAAAAGAAAAGCATGGAAACAAATTAAAAAAATAGACTATAAAAATAGCGAGCTTTTTTGAAAAAAGCTCGCTATTTTTATATTTAAATTATTTGAATAGGAAAGGTTGCAATTTATTTTTATATCATCTTGTTTTTTGAATGTAATGAACAGCAACGTGTTGAAGAATTGTAAATATACCACCTATTATTCAGTATATTTGCAAACCAGCACTAAAAAATATCCCTATAAAAGCAAATATAATCGGAATTAGAAATGCCTTTTTATTTGATTTTTTTATTGCAGCCCGTTGATAGGCGTCAGCTTGAAGTGATTTCTTCTTCTTTAGTTTAAGAATTTTAGGCATAAATTGAGCTATTAATTGAACTGCAATTGACAGAACAACAATTGGTAAATATTGGAGCTCACCAATTTTAAATATTCTATAAATTGAAGTAGCTGAAAGCTGTATTGTATATAATGTGGATTGTTTAATTTCTGGCGAAGTTGAAATTATTCTAAATACAACAATTAATATTGGGAGGGTTATAAATGATGAGACAAGTTGTGAGAGCGGTGAAATTTTTTCTTTTTTGTATAATTCACTAATTTCCATTTGCTTACGTTGGTTCATTTGTTTATCGCCCTTGTAAGCATCATATTTAGCTTCAATCTTTGCTTTCTTTTGGTTTAATTCTTCCATCTTACTTGCGCTAAATATTGTTTTAGTTGTAAGGAAGAAAGTGATAATTCTAACAAAAATAACTGTGATAACCAATGCCAGTACCACGCTTCATCCAGTAGTTCCTAACGGTCTAATTATGGAGTTCATAAACTGAGCAACTGGATATACAAAGAAGCCATAAAAAGGACCTTGTTCCCAGTGCTCTTTATAGGTAGTTATTGGCTTGTTGGGTACAAATGCATCTGAGGCCATTAATTTAAATTTTCAGGCATCAGGAGCATAATTTCCTGCATCATTGATTGAGGAAAAGTTAAATACGCTGATTTCCCTACCGATTTTTTTATCATTTACCTTAAATAATGATTCATTTAGAGAGGTTAATGAAGCATAGTTTTTCATAACAGATGAAACCGAAAGAAAGATTTTATTTAATTCTTTACCTTCTTCTTCGCTAATTCCCTTTGCGGGACCTATTGAATTTTTATAACTAAGAATGAAATTGTTCCATTCGCTAATTAAACTATATTTATCTAACGCTCTTAATTGAGAAATACTTTTTCCTGATTTTTTAGAGATTGCCTTGGCGAAATCAGATCTATTATTATCTTGGTCTACTCAAATCTTAAATGTTTCTGCTAATAATGTTGTGTATATATCCGCTAGAAAAACGTTATAAACATTTGAACCATTTACACCAGTTAATTCAACTCTTGAGAGGTTTAAATCTTTAACGTGTGAATAGTCAGTGACAAATTCTGTTCTTGTTTCATTTGAACCGGGAACCTTAACTTTTTTCTCATATGTTTCAAAAACAATTGAGTTAGGTAGGTAAATATCGGTTAATTTACTTACAGGGGTATATGCTTTTGTTTTTCCTTCACCTTTACTATTACCAAAATTAAGATAAATGTTGTTTAAACCATTACCATAGATGACACCTCTATGCCCATCTTCGTTTTTTATTTCGATGTTAGAGATATTTTGTCAATCATCTGGCTTGTTTGATAAAGCGGCATTGTCATTTTTTGGCTTTTGTAATTGCAATGCAAATGATGTACCACCATATATACCATATTGTCCACCGGTTTGAGCATCTTGTTTTCTTAACTGATTAATCTGTTTGTGATCTTCTAGGCCAAGATAAGTATTTGCCACTATACCGGTTTCTGTATTGATGTTTGGAACATAGAATTCATTGCGATCTTTATTCCATCTTAGTGTTGCGATGTTTGGTGAAACATAGTCGTTCTTTGTATATATTTCTTGTCCTGAACCAACTTTAGTTCCCGATTTTGTTGCAATTGATTGCACGCAACCTACTAGGCCGATAGAAATAATGATGAATATTAGAACAACCCTAATTCATTTTCAAACTTTTTTTCAGACAGCCTTTGGTTGCTTATCAATAGGAGATTGGTTAATCCGAAAAGAATCATAGTGCTTAGAACTACTTCTTTTTGCCATCGGTTATCCTTTCATAGATTTTGTGAATAGCTTTGTTTTTTTCCTCTCAATTGAGATGGAGAAAATTTTTTCTTGCTATTATAACGGTGTCGTAATTAATTTGACTTATGTCCATTTTTCTTAGAATCGATCTGATCTGATTGCGGTAGTGATTTCTTTCAACAGCATTAGCAAACTGCTTTGGAATTGAAATTCCGCATCTGAAAAATTGCGACTTAGTAAAATAAACAATTAAATTTCGTGAAATGACTTGATTATGTCCATTAAGAATTTTTTGAAATTCTCAATTTTTTTTAACAGTATTTTTTTTATTCATAATGCAAAATTATTAATTTAAAGTTAAAACAAAAAGCATCAAATTATTTTTCATCTGATACAGTTAATTTATGTCTTCCCTTTGCACGTCTTGCTGCAAGAACTTTACGGCCATTTTTTGTTTGCATTCTAGCCATAAAACCATGCACCTTAATATGTTTACGTTTTTTAGGTTGGTATGTTCTTTTCATTTTTCTCTCCTTTTCAAAAATATTTATTATGTAAAAATACTTATATTATTTTACCAAAAAAGCAAAAATCCCCCTTGCATTTTATTAATTATTAATTAATAATTTACTTTAGTGTTATTTTATGTCTTTTAGCTAACTTCTAATAAAAGTTTTTAACAAACTACTCATTTAAGTATCTTTATTTGTTGATAATTTATTTTATTATTTTTTTCAACTTAATTTAAGAAAGAAAAATAATAATAGAACTGTTAATAAAATGTATGTAAATACATTATGTTTAATTAAAAAAAATAGTTTTGCATCAATTTAAAATATAATTTATATTTATATGAAATACCAAGAAGCTCAATTGAATCTAAATGTAGAGAATAAAATACTTCAAAATGAACTTAAAAATAACTCTAGCGATGAAATGGTTTATGAAACTTTTTTTTCTCGTCTTCAACTAATTAGTACCGATGAAAATAATGCTTATATTTTAGCACCAACATATATTATTGATTATGTTAAACAAACATATCTTCAAACTATTCAACGAGCAGTAATTAATACACTAGAAAAAAAATTAGTAGTTGTTTTGATTTCATCTATAAATGAAATAAAAAAGATCATTGATAATGAGGAAGCTCATAAGTTCATTAATTCTGAAAAGATAACTAATGTTAAAAATGATTTAACGTTTAGCAATTATTTTATTGGCAACTTTAACAAGATAACTTTTAAGGCGGTTAAACAAATTTGTAATGAATATAACGATAGTTTTAATCCCTTGTTCATTTATTCGAGTAGCGGGTTAGGCAAGACACATTTATTACATGCTATTGCCAATGAATTTAAGAAGAAAAATAAAACATGTTTATACATCAATCCGGATAATCTAACCCGAAAGTTAGTGGAACAACTTAAATCAAGAAATCAAGAGCAAATTAATAAAATTGTTGACGAACTGACTTCTTATGATTGTTTGATGTTTGATGATGTCCAACAATACGGTAATAAAGAAAGCACCTTAAATGTTTTATTTAATATTATTAACACAATGAAGACACAAAAAAATCAAATTATTTTTTGTGCTGATAAGCAACCGAACCAACTTGGTGGCTTTGAGCAAAGATTCCTGACAAGATTTGAGGGCGGTCTAATAACTGAAATTAATGATTTAAGTGTTGAGGATGTTATTAGCATTTTGAAATTTAAACTTAAAGAGAATGATGTAAACCCTGATTTATGAGAAGAGGAATCATTTAGATATATAGCAAGAAACTTTTCTTCATCAATTAGAGCGCTTGAAGGAGCAATAAGTCGCATAAAATTATTTGCTGATGGTGATGATTTCTTTACATATGATTTAAGGACAATTCAAAATATATTTAAAAATGTGACAAAAGCTGCTGAAACAATAACCCCTGAAAAAATTATTGAAACAGTAAGTAAATACTATGGCATTGATAAAAAGAAAATATCTAGCCCAACAAGAGTTAAAGAAGTTGTAATGCCTCGAAAAATAGTTATTTATTTATTGAAACATAATTTTGATTTTACTTTGAAGGAAATAGGTAAGATTGTCGGGGATCAAGCACACTCTACTGTTATTGCTTCTTTGAACTGAGTTGATGCTAATTTACAAAGTAATTCTGCTATAAAAACTGCTATTGAAAAAATTCAAAATACATTAAAAAAAGTAATATAACAATTTAAGGAGTAAGAGTTCATGGAATTAAAGATTAATAAACTTTTATTAGATGCTGCTATCGAAAGGGTGGCAAAAGCAATAGATGCCAATCCTTTTATGCCAGAATTAAAAGGCATATTACTTAGTGCTGAAGGAAATAAAATTACATTAATTGGATCAAACGGATCAATCAGCATTAAACACGACATAAATGTATCGCTTGATGCTGAAATTATTCTTCCTGGCAAAATTCTTGTTGATCTTTCATTGTTTAGAAACATAGTCAAAAAATTAGATAACGATATTATTTTGAAATCAAAGGAAAATACTCTTGAATTAATCACTGAAAACGAACGTTTTTCAATAAATTTATATAATCTTTTTGAATATCCAGTTATTGATTTTTCTGTTTATGGTGACCAAGTTAAAATTAGTTGACAAAAACTGAAAAATATGGTAAAAAATGTTTCTGTTTCAGCTTCGACACTTGAAACAAATATTATTTTATGTTGTATCAATATATCTGCTCAAAATAACCAGTTTAAATTAGTTGCAACTGACAAATACCGTTATGCCGAAGAAATTGCTGAAATTGCTGATGATGTTAATTTTAATATATCAATACTTGCTAAGAATTTAAAAGATGTTTTGAATTTTGATTATAGTGGTGATGTTATTTTGAATATTTCAGATCAAAAAATATTATTTGAGTTAGACGGAACAGTGATCGAATCAAAAGTCGTTGACCAAGTTTATATTGACGTATCTAGAATTATTCCGAAATCATTTGCTTATGAATTGATCATTACTAAAAAGGAGCTAAATAGTTTATTAAACAAGGCATCGGTTATTATTTCAGAAAATTATAATAAAATTAGATTACATATTAATGACGATATTTTAACAATATCATCCACACGTGATGAGATAGCTAATGCCGAGATTAAAACGCAAAAATTTAGCTATAATGATAGCGAGCTTAAATTAGCGTTGAATTCAAAATTTTTAAAAGATGCTATTCAAAGTTTTGATGATGAGATAAAGCTATCATTCACTGCTGATAAGATGCGAATTGTTATAACATCACAATCAAATCCTAAACTTTATCATTTAATTACACCGCAAAGAGGTTTTTAATGAAAATTGAAATTTACGGAAGTGAAATTAAATTAGGTCAATTTCTCAAAAAAATAAACCTTTGTCGCACTGGCGGAATG
>NZ_JBSQAV010000007.1:0-45494 GCF_053851515.1 Mycoplasma sp. 773 | reverse complement strand
GCAATAGAGTTAATTTTTCAAAGAAAATAAAAGTTTTATTTTGTATGAACTCAAGTGGTGAATATTGTTTTAAAACTCCAGAAAATCGTTACAAAGCAAGTAGTGATTTATCTAACTTTAACTCACAAGAAATTTTTTTAATAGACAAAAATCTTGACATTTGAGACGATTTGGCTTATAAATTGAGTTTGATAGTCGTAACGCATAAGTCAGTAGTTTCGACATTTATGGACAAGTTTAATTACTTGATTAGAAATTTAGAAAAATTTAGATTAAATACATCGGATTTAAAACAAGAAATGAGTCACTTAAAAACAATGTTTAAAAACCCAATTAAACAAGTGGGGAATGACTTATATGAAAACTTTAAGTAGATTTTTAATTTTATTTTAATGTCCGCAAAGTAGGTTTGAAAAAATTAGTTTGCCAACCAATCCAAATATAAATAAAGCTTAAAAAAATAGATTCTAATTTTTAAAATAAGATCCGTAAGGTTAATTTAAAAATATATTACTATTTAATTTTTACTTTCGAAATATATAGATTTACAAAAAAATAATAGCAAAGTATGACACTTTGTTAATTTTCCTGATTCCTGTTTTAAATTTTTTAGGTCTTAAAAAACATATTTGATATCTTAAGTTTAAGAAACATTTTTAAACTATAAAAATGTTGCAATTTGATTAAGAATTAACAAGCTAAATAGTTATATTAATTATTAGAAGTCCAATTTAATGAATTTTTTAAATAATATTTAAAATTGCAATGTAATTTTTTTGCTTAGTATATAAGCAGAAAGAAGAATATGAAGAAAATAATCGATGTTACGGAAAGTGAATATTTGTCACTTTTTTTAGGAAATTTAATTATTAAAAAAGAACAAGGTAAAATCACAATACCAACTAATGATATTGATAGTATTATTTTCGAAAATAATAAAACAACAATATCAATACCACTAATTAATAAATTTATAAAAGAAAAAGTTAACATAATTATATGCAACGAAAAACATCTGCCTCAGGCGCAAATTATTCCGTTTGATAATTATTATAATAACAAAGTATTTTTATCTCAATTAACTTGAGATGAGAATTACAAAGCCATAACCTGAAAAAATATTATTAAATTAAAGATTTCTAATCAACTTAATTTGTTAGTAAATTTTAATTTAGTTAATGATGAAGATTATCAAAAATTTAAAAATTATATTTTAGATGTCAAAATTGGTGATTTATCTAACCGCGAGGCTCATGCAGCTAAACTTTATTATAAAAATATTTTTGGAGCTGATTTTAAAAGAGAAAGAAATAACTTTGATGATGATATTAATGCGATGCTAAATTATGGGTATACGATTTTACTATCATTTTATAGTCGGTCAATTAATGGGCGTGGCTTTGATAATCGCATTGGCGTTTTTCATAAAAGCTTTAATAACCCTTATAGTTTAGCATGCGATCTAATGGAAATAGCTAGAGTGTTTATTGACTATGTTGTATATCAGTATTTAATCAAGAAAGCTAATTATCAAGAAGTGAATTGAAAAATTTTTAAGCAAATGCTATATGAATTTTTTGATGAGCACATTAATGTCAATAATAAGCATATAAGAATTCGCGATTATATTGATTATTCAGTTAAAAAAATATTAGAAAATTGTTCATTAGAAGAGTTAATCATTGATTGAAATTCAAAGTAGATTTATGCGAATAATTGTTATGTATGATATTTCGATGGACGATGATAATATCGCTTATTATAATAAATTTAGAAATGAACTAATTAAATTAGGTTATAGCATGATTCAATATTCAATCTATGTTAAATGTATATCAGCTCACACTCAATATCCTTATGAAAAGGATAAACTAATAAAAATCGTTCCAAAAAAATCAAATGTGAGAATTTTATTAGTAACAGAAAGTCAATATCAAAATATTGAAATCATTAATGGCGAAAAATCACTAAATGAATATTACTTGGATAAAAAAATATATTTAGAGGTATAAATTATGTTAGAAATAGTAAAATTTAGTCATCTTTTAGATTATGACTATCAAGGAATTAGAGTTATTGAAAGCAGTAACTCTTTAGCTTTTTTAGCTATGTTAATTAATCATGAAAATCAAAATAATCAACCAAGTCTTTTAATTAATAATAAAGGCTATTTTGTTAATGAAAGTATTATTATTAATCCATTATCAAAAGTTATTGATATCCTTAATTTTAGCAGCAAAAATAGTTTATATAAAATGTTTATAAAAGACAGTAGAATTGATCAAGAAAATTTAATCAAAAATGATTTATTATCTGAAGTATTAAATTTTTATACAAATCTAATTGGCGAAGATTTTATTTATCTTAATTTAGATAAATCAAAGTTAGTTAAATTTTTATTCCAACTAAATGATCAGAAATTGATTAATAAAGATATTTTATTTAGGTTTTTTGATTTAACAAATCAATTAGATAAGCAACTTGTAATTATCACTAATTTTGATAATATCAATATTAGTGAGTTGGTTACTTTTACTAATAAATTTAACTTTATTATATTAACTAACAATATTTGAGATATTTGTAATAGCTTTGAAGAGTTGGAAGTTTGTTCAATTTTTGATAATAAAACATTTATCAATATTGATAATGTATCTTTAATTAAAGAAATACTTATGCAAAAGTTCAATGTTGATGACATTGAAAAAATCAAAGAAAGTAAAACATTGCAAAATGCAATAAAATCAATCATTTTAGATTAATTTTTAATCGAATTTGAACGTTTTTATACAAGAGTTCATTAAATTGTAACAAGAATGAGCCACCTAACATATATAGTAAAATGTTATAGGTGGTTTTATTATGTGCGAAATAGAATTAAACTATTTTCAATTAAATAGAAAACAAAAATTATTAGATGTTATAACTACATATTCTGATTTAACAAATAAGCAATTATCCTTAAGGGCAAAATGTTCAATGTCAACCATAAAAAGATTAAAACAAGAATTAAGAAATGCCAAATTATGCAAAAAGAGGTTAACTTAGCACATGGCAATCAATGAGGCGATAGAAAAAAGATTTACAGTAATGATTTAATTATCAATTATGAAAAAAATATGAAAGCAAAAAATTAATTGCTGGAACAAAAAAATAGTTCTTGTAATTCATATTTGTCTTAGCGTTTATTTTATGAAAGAATAGCTAATGTAAAAATATCATATAGTCAATTAACAAGAAGACTTACGCAAAGCGGATTTCTAAGTGCTTTTGCTCATAAAAATACAATAAAAAAACAAAAAACTTTTGTAAAAAATATATACCTTATAAGCCAAATATTTTGCCTAAAGAGGAGATTGCAAAACCAACCGTAATCTCAAAAAGAAAATTAGTAAATATGGGCGAATGTGTTGAACTTGATGGAACTATTCATTTTTATGTTGATCAAACCTTATGAACAATTGTTGCATGTATCGATGTTTCAACTTCAAAAGTTTTATCACTTTATTTTGATAAAAAAAGCGTAAATCAGCAAAGATTGATTAGTTAAGTCTCACCTTGCTTAAAAATAGTATAGTACTAAAATAAAAATGAATTAAGTTATAAAGAATGATTTGTCTAACCTTGCTTAAAAATAGTATAGTACTAAAATGTGTAGTTAACAATAATTCTCTTTTTAATAGTCTAACCTTGCTTAAAAATAGTATAGTACTAAAATAAATACAATTTTCAAAAACTTGCATAGTTAGTCTAACCTTGCTTAAAAATAGTATAGTACTAAAATCAATTGCTCTAAATTTATTTTTATTTGTAGGTCTAACCTTGCTTAAAAATAGTATAGTACTAAAATAAATAATCTTTCAGGGCTTATGAATTGTCGGTCTAACCTTGCTTAAAAATAGTATAGTACTAAAATAAATTATCTTTTGTATTATAAGTAAATTTAGTCTAACCTTGCTTAAAAATAGTATAGTACTAAAATTGTTGTTTTATTCAAATTTGTTTTTGAAATGTCTAACCTTGCTTAAAAATAGTATAGTACTAAAATCCCCTTGCATTAATAGATATATTAATGCACGTCTAACCTTGCTTAAAAATAGTATAGTACTAAAATACATTCATAAAAAATGATGGTATAATTTTAGTCTAACCTTGCTTAAAAATAGTATAGTACTAAAATTTTCTTCTAATCTTTTTAAAAAAGAATTAAGTCTAACCTTGCTTAAAAATAGTATAGTACTAAAATTAAACGAGCTAAAACTTTTAAAAGATAGCTGTCTAACCTTGCTTAAAAATAGTATAGTACTAAAATTCATTTTGTATAAAAGTTGGGTAATCTACTGTCTAACCTTGCTTAAAAATAGTATAGTACTAAAATCTCTAATTACATCTGGTTTTGAAGCATTTAGTCTAACCTTGCTTAAAAATAGTATAGTACTAAAATGTCATTTTTGTATAAAAACGTTTAAATTCACATTAATTAGCATGAAAAATGAGCCACCAATATTTTGAACTTGTTTAAGTATACATTTTGCATAATTTCTAATAAAAAAACTCTACCATGAATAGAATAATTTATAAAAATTTATGACTCTTCTTATTTTTTCTAAATCTTCATTAATTGATCACATTAAATCTATTTCTCTTTGCGAAATAAGGCCAGTTTTAACAAAAGATTCTAAAATTTCTGTTTTTTTAGATAGCATCTGATTGCGCAATATCTAGCTTTTTGGTGTTTTACATTTTTTAAGCCGCCGATATTTCAAGAGGAAGCTTTTTACTATATGTTATATTCTCATACATTTGAATGTCATTTTCATTTAATTCAAAAGCTTTATATGTTTTATTGTCTATATAAAAATAGTATTGTCGATCTGCACCAATCAAAAAAGTTGCATCATTTTTTGGTGTAACTTTTTTGATTTTTTCATTTTTGTTGCGATTTAACATATCTCTTATTTTTCAAATCGTTCCTTTATATATACTCATACAGTTCCAAATTATATATAAAAAACTAGCTGTTGCTAGTTTTTGCGCACTTTTTCTTTTTCCTTCGTTTTGCCAGCCGACCGCGGGAGTTGCGCCTCTCTGCTCACAATATATCAATATTATATATCTTTTTTATGCATATATTAAAAATTTTTAGCGAATTGTTTTTAATTTATGAGAATTTTATATATTTTTTGCCTCATTTAAAACATTATTATTTTATGAATAACTATATATTAGAAATACTAAAAGAAAAAATAGAAAAAGAAGACGAAGCGTTTAGAAATTCTGATGAACGTAAGCAAAAAGGGGTATTAATACATTCATATATAACTAGAAAAATTAAACTAGAATTCGGGATTTTATGCATAAAAATTACCAAATATAAATACTATGATGATAATAAAGTTTTATTACATACTTATATATTTAATAAGAACGTATTTTTGAATGATAATTTCAAAAGAAGAGTTGATATTTCTTTATTGGAAAAAGGCAAAAAATGGTATTTAGATGGAGCGAATTTACGTGTTATTTCTATGAGATACAATATCTCAAAACCTTGATTTGTCGTTATGTGAAGGCAGCAATTTAATATTAGTAAAAGAATTGAACAAAATAGATTAATTAAGAGTTTGGATAATTCTTCTAATAATACAATCTATATTAGTGTAGATGATACATATTTTAATACTAAACAAAATAAAAATAAAGTAAGTAAATTTAGAACAAGAATCATATTTTTTTTATGCTTGATAAAAACAAAAATATAATAAATAAGAATCATTTTTTTATCTTTTCAACAACCAAAAAACAGATAAGTTTTGCATATTTAATCGAGCAAATAAATATAGTTATTAAAAAATATTATGATAAAAATTGCAAGCTAATTGTGCTTGGTGATGGAGCAAAATGAATTTCAAATTTAGCAAAGAAAATAAAGGCTAAATACATATTATGTAGATTTCATCTATTTCAAAAAATTAATACAATTTTTAATAATTCTGCTGAATTAAAGTATGGTTTAGAACAATTAAAGTCTAAAGAAAATCTAGATTTAAAACTTATTTTTAATAATTTTATGCACAATAAAAGCATGATGAACTAATTAATTTTATTTATAGCAATAAGAAGATAATCAAAAAATATTTAGGTTTAAATCATTCCAACTTGTTATTTTCTTTGTGCAAATATATAAATAATAATTTTTATGAGCTAATAGAAATTAATGATAAAAATATTGACTTTATTAATAACAACGCAGAAGCTTTCATATCGCATTTAATAAAAAAGCCAATTAACCAATTAAAAATGTATGAACAATATATAGTTTTGACGTGTGTTTATTAAAAATTTTGAATAATTTAAATAACTTTAAAATTGGTTGGTTATGGCAGTGTAGTAAATTTTGTGTAAATTTATCTGCAGTACCTTTAAAATATTTTAAATTATTCTATTTTTTGTTTTTATTGATTTCGAGCAAAAAGAAGAAATTGTAGTTATTAGCCTTTTTTCTCCTAATTTTTCTCCATTTTTTATTACATTTCTTTTTGAAATGTATTTAACCTCAATAGTTTGAGAACTATAAACTGCGCCGCATAAATAATAGACTTGATTATCGATTGCGTTCTTAAACAACGTATTTTTATATCAGACATCAATTATTTTATTTTCCTCTGGAATGTCTAATGTTTTTTTAATTCTATTTAATTCTTTTTGATTGTAAATTTCTTCTAAAGAAAAATCAGATTTTTTATTGTTATCAAATGTGTAGATTTTTGCATTTACCGGGATATAAGCATATTTATCTTTTCTTGTTTTATAAATCAATAGCGCAACCCAATTAAATGATTCTTTAAATGACTTGCTATCATTTTTATTTAAAGCTACATTGTTAATATCTTTTTTTATCACTAACTATTTTTAATTTTTTAACCATTTTGACTTTATTATTTTCAACAAGTAATAAAATTTGGTTATTTTTACAGAAATCTTTATACTCTTCTGAAATTAATTCACTATATGTTTTTTGTAAATCATTCATATAGACTTCAAAAGGACTTTTTTCACCTTTATATTCTAGATAAATATTTTTAAGTTTATTAAACTCTTGAGGGTGACTTCTGAACATTAATACATTATCGTGTTTATCTTCTTTTTCGAAGTAATCTTTCATATCATAGACACTTTTACGTTCAACTTTATAAATTATATTTTCATCATCTGGATCTTTGATAGAAGAGTATAAAGTTGCATTAAATAGTTCGATATTATGATCTTTCGTTAATTTTCTTGTAAATCTTACTTTAGATTTAATTTCTTGTTGTCTATTTTCACCTATCGATTTTTTTACTTTATCTGTTATATCCTCGGTATTGACAGTTAAATCAGAACGCTTACAAATAAATTCACCAGTTTCTTTATCAATAATGTTGTTGTCTTTGTCAATGTAGTAGTTTTCCAAAATTGCTCATTTATTATGGTTCATTTTCATATTGTTTGCTGCAATTGCCAATATTGAAGCATCGATAGCATGGTGATCAAATTCATCACGGTTCTTTTTATCCAACTTCGCTAATTTTCTAATTATGCTTGTAAATTTACCTCTAATAGGTTTTATTGTGAATTGATTGTCATGATTTTTAGCATAGTTTGCTAAAATACTTAAAAATTCTTTACATGCATAACGCGTGTCGTTTAAATTTCTAGAAGCAAATTCTATTTCATCGCTTTGAGAAAGTGTGTCATGCAATAAATTGTTGCACTTTGCAATTAATTCATCGTATGTTTTAAATCAAGGTAAATCTTTGATTTTATCTTTTTTAGAAGTATATTTATCGGCTTTTGATCTTCAATGTACATATAACCATTTTTTTAGCTCTTCAAATTTTTCGGTTGATAAAAAGTCTTTTGGAACCTTATTTTCCTTTTGCTCATTTGACTCTTTTAGTACCAAAACCTTGTTTCTGATTGAATCGTCAAAACTTTTGCTTTGAGGAAGAATATGATCAATATGTGTATATCCTGGATTTTTATAAACTTTTCTTAAATCAATATCTTGAAGAGAATATAAATCAATTCCGTCCTGTTGTAATCATAGCAATAACTTTAATTTTGTATGATCTGAGCAATTTGAAATACTGAATGAATTATCCATAGTTCTTTCTTTTACTGCCACTTCAATTAGATCATTAACTTTTTTATTGTGTTTATTTTGAGCACTGATTTTTTTAGCTTCTTCTTCACCGTTTTTATCCCTTGGCATTTCTAGGCCAACTTTTGTGATTAAATATTTTTTTCCAAATTCTTTGATAATTTGGTTAAATACCTTAACGCTTTCTCTAATTGAACTTTTAACTGCTGGAGAAACAATTAAATCGTCTAAAAAATTGGCTTGTAAATATTTGCCAGTTTGTTCTTTTGAAATTAGTTTAATTTCATTTTCTTTATTATATTCACTAACTGCTTTATATAAATCACTTTCTTTATTTCATTTTAATGACTCTAGATTGGTAATTTCATCAAACAATGCCTGCAACGTATGTTCAAAAACACGGTATGAAAGTGAATGTGTTTTATTTCCTTTTAATTTAGAACTTTGAGCAATATCTTTTATCGTGTTCTGAATATCACTTTCATTTAATAAATATTTATTGAATACTTTAATACATTCTTTATCGTTTAGCTTGTTGATACGGTCATCAATACTTCTATTATAAAATATTGGTTGATATAGCTTATCTAAGTCTCTTATTACATTGAATAAATTTTCGCTGTTAAACATTGAAGCAATACAATTATTTTTTACAAAGATATTTAAAATTTCATTTGTTATATTTAGATTTTTATAATAATCGATATCTTCATTGCTAAAACTATTTGTAGTTAAATCATTATTAATTTTTTTCATTTCTTTAATAATTGATTTTTTATCTATGTTTTTAACTTTTTTATCGTTTTTAAATGAATTAAATCAATTTAAAATTAGATCTTTTTTAACTTGATTGTCTAGATTTATTTTATTTTGTGAATTTTCGTCAATATAGAAAGTTGTATTGTTTAAATTGTGTAATAAATTAAACATTTCTGCACTTGGTGTATTAATAGGCGCTCTATTGTCTTTTTTAAACACGCTACATTTTCCAGTGGTTTTTTCTCATATTACAGTATATTTTTGAATAACTTCACCATTTTCATCTCTTTGAAAAATTCCGTATTCACTCGGACTTTTTATATTGCCAGGCCCTTGTTCAAATGAACGTATATATTTAAATAAATTTAGATAATTATCACTAAATTCTTTAAATAATTTTTGATCATATTTTTTAGACTGAACTTCGAAAAGTTTTTCAAGTTCGGCAACTCATCTTTTATTAGTAAATAAATTACCTGTATTTGCTTCAATGTTTTTGACAAATCCGAATCTATCAAAGTATTTTTTTCAATTTCGCTTGGATATTTTGAATCGTCTTTAAATTCGGCAAATGAACTGTTATTCTTATCGCCGCCTTTATTATCTTTGGTTTCTTCTTCTATTTCATAAAATACACCACGATTTTTTAAATAATCGTGTAGTATTCAGATTAATTCTTCTGATAAAATTTCTTTTGATAATGCTTTGTATTTTAAATCTATAATATGTGGGTGTTTTTGTGAAGATTTTAAATAAATATTTAAAACATCTTCGACAGATTTTAAATCTAAATTAAACATTTTGCTATATTTAATAACTAATTTTGCATAAGCATTTTTCTTTAAAGCTTTTCTTCTTATGCTTCTTCTAAGAGACCTGTGTGCTCTTCTATCTTCAGCTAAATTAGGTTCATCAAACAATCTAGAACCTAGCGCAATAACTTCGTTAGTTTCATTATTAACAAGCGACCAGCCTACGGAACCAATCCCTAAATCTAGGCCTAATGAAACCTCAATTTTTTTATTATCTTGCATGAATTCTCCATTCTAAAAAACATATTTATTATAAATTACAAATATAAATATTTATTTTTATCATTAAAATTTAGCGAAAATTTGAAGATTTTATTATTGCTAATATTGCAATTTTAATACACTAAACTTTTATCTTAAATTTTCGAACTAAATGGGATTACACAAAATTTATAAAATAACTTTTTTTAACATTTACGTTAAATTGCAGCAAAATGAAAAAATTGTAATTTCATAAAAAAACTAATTTTATAATATAATTTTTCACCACAAAAAATTTATTTTTTTTCATACTTGTTAATTTTTTTAAAAAAACTCTTCTAATAAGTGTTTTTTTATTGCTCCTTGAGTTTTTAATATAATTTCGTTTGTAAATTTAAATACTTTATATTAAGAAAATCCACACAAAAAGGAAAACAAATGAAAAAATCAATCAGAAAGTTCTTACTACCTTCAGTTATAACTAGTGCTTCTATACTTCCGATGGCTATAGGTCTAATTTCTTCGCAATGCACAACAGATTCCAATGTCGAAGCAATAAAAACCCAGGGCTATGCTGATGCTATGCAAAAACTAGCTAACAAATCAATCACTGTTGCTGGGGCATGATCAGACGCTCGTTTTTATGCTAAAGACCATGCTAATGATCTAGCAGTTATTGGAGCTACATCGCACATTTCAAATGATGGTGTTCAGGCGAGATCTGACTTAAAGCTTGGCGATATTAAGGCTCTTCAACAACTTTTAATTGCTGCAATAAAAGAATCAAACAAACAAGTAAAAGATAATAAAGATTCTAACAAAGAAAGCAATCTAACTTACTTAGATAAAAATAACAAGATCCAAAGTATATTCAAAATATACAACCATGATGGCTATGCTCCAGTTGGATTTGATGCAAATATCGTTTACAACATAAATGGAGATTCAAAAAAAGCCTATGAAGTTATTCCTAAGGGCGATAGTGAATATATTTCCTTTGATGAAAAAACAAATAAATTCACAACTGTTGATGAAAAGAAAAACCTTAAAATTCAATTCATTCCTTCTTCTGATGCCGCATTAGTACAAAAAGCAACAGAGAAACTACAATTATGAATAAAGGAAAAGGGAATCAAAAATATTGAAATTAGTGTTTCAAGTGATTACAATAGTGCTGCAACAGCTTTGAAAGCTAAATCGATCGATGTCGCCTTTCTACCTGTCGATACATGAGCTAAGTTATCCGGAGATTCTAGCTTTATTATTCAAGCTGGTAGAAATGTCCAAATTATTGACCCATATATAAGCAAGCAGAATCCATCAACACCTAAATTTAATGATGAAAAACTACTAGTTGAAGCATTTAATAACTACAAAATATTCAATAAAAATAATCTTTATATCAACAAGGAACCATCTAAAAATCCAAATTCAACTACAAACGGATATAACGATGAATTAAAAACACATATTGATTCGTTGGCAACAGGAGAAGAACTTCCAACCGTTGGCTTCTATCGTTCATATATTTATGTTCGCAAAGATTCTGAAATTTACAAAATTGTTATTAAAGCCCTAAAAGAACAAGGTTCTAATTGAAAACTAAAATGATCGGAAGTAAGGGATTATGTAATTTATGGTTATACTTCAACAACATCAGCCGCCTCATATATATACCCTGAACAATGATTTAAAAAACATTTTGAAGGCTTTAAATCTTTCTTAGAATAATACAAAAACTTAATTTAATATAAAACTTAATTATGAATAAAAATCTAAAAATAAAAAGTATTAGCAACATACAACAAAATACTAATAATAATTGAAATATCAACTGAGATAACGTATCAAAAACATATCCTAATGGAACTAAGGGCTTAATTGATGTAAATCTTTCAATTAATCAAGGCGAGTTTGTCGCAATTATTGGTCTATCGGGAGCCGGAAAAACCACACTAATTAAAACAGTAAACAAAATAAATACCATTACCTCAGGAAAATTAACGGTTGGACCTTACAATGTTAATGAATTAAAAGGAAAAAAATTAAGACAATTTAGAACAAAAATTGGAATTATCTTTCAAAATTATAATCTAGTTGAAAACATCACTGTACTACAAAATGTTCTCTCGGCAAGATTACCACAAATGAATTTATTTAGAGCGTTTTTTGGAATTTATAGTAAAAGCGATATTGAACTAGCATATCAATGTTTAGCAAAAGTTAATATTCTAGAAAATGCTTATGATTTAGCAAAAGATTTATCAGGCGGTCAGATGCAGCGTGTGGCCTTAGCACGTACTCTAGCCCAAAAACCAAAAATTATTCTTGCAGATGAACCTGTAGGGGCACTTGATCCGATTATGGCTAAAAGTGTTATGGATGGTTTTTTAATAGCTAACAAATCTGAAAAAATTACCATAATTGCAAATCTCCATCATGTTGATCTAGCCCTACAATATGCAGATCGAATAATAGGGGTAAAAAAAGGCAAAATTATTTTTAATGATAGTTGAGATAAAGTTAATTTAGAACAATTAAAAGAAATATATGGAAAAAAATTGGAACAATTTGATGAAGAACAATTCAATGAAAACCGTAGAAAAAGACTAATTATTCAAAATGAAATTAAAGAAAAAATTAAAAAATTGGAAATCTAGAAATGGATAAACAGCAAAGCAAATCTAGCGGTCCTATTGAATATAAAAGCAAACTAAAATTATTTAGTGAATCAGTAACAAATTACTTTAATCCTAAATTCGTTGACATCAATGGCCAAAAGGTAACTAAAAAGTTCCCTTGGTTCAAAATCTTGGGTGGTGCATTAATCTTTATTTTGGTTGTAATAATAATCGCTGCTATTAAACCTGATTTTCAAAACTGAAAAGCTTTTTGAAACCATATTTCGCACTTTTTTGAGACTAATAAAAAAGCGCAAATCGGAGCTGCAGAGTTCACGCCTTATGCAACCTTCTTGCGCAGCTTATCCTATTTATGAACCACTATTTCATACTCAATGTTAGGCACTATACTTGGTATTTTTATATCAGTACCGCTAGCATTATTAAGCTCTAAAAATATTATTAAAGATAAATTAATTTATCTTCCCTTTAGAATAATAATGTCGATAATTAGAGCAGTCCCCCCAGTTGTATTCGCATTTATCTTTTTCTTCTTATTTTCAAAATCATTAGCGGCAATGTTTTCAATTGCTATATTTGTTAGCTCATTAATGACAAAATGATTATATGAAGACTTAGACACCTATGATACAAGCGCATTTCAGGGAGCGCAAGCAATTGGTAATAATAAAACTCTTGCCTTTAAAAGCGCAATTTTACCTTATTTAATAAAGAGAATTGTATCATATGGATTCTACTCATTCGAAATGGTTGTTAGATTTGCAGCTATTTTATCAATTGTTGGAATATCAACAATTGGGCAACTTCTTTCTGATCAATACGCCATAACAGATAACCTATCGCATATGTCAATTGTTTTATGAGTGTTAATTGCCTTGATGATAGTAATCGAAGCATTAAACTATATGATTAAAAAATTCATTTTAGAATATTCTCAAAAGCACCCTCAAATTGATGAAAAACTTCCATTTGCAAAACAATTAGAACAGCTTAAAAAGCAAAAGTCAAAAATATATATATTCAAGATTTTTGTCATTATTCTTGTGTTTGCGCTTATCCTTGCTTCGCTAACACAAATTGAATGAAAAATTGGAAATAGTATAAAAATTAGCCAATTCAAAGATGGAATTAATAAGCTTTTCAATCCGGATTGATCATTGTTTGGTGGCAATTGAAAAACATCAAAAACAAGTGTTATACCATTAGGGGCTTCGGCTCTACTAGTGGCAATAGCTTCCTCAGTCATTGGTTTGTTTTTTGCACTAATATTAGGAATTCTTGCCGCAAAAAATATTAATAAGTATTTTTCTTACCCATTTAAATTGATTATTATTGTTATTCGTGCTATACCAGCGTTCACTTTTGCCATTCTTTTTATAATCTTGTCAAAAGACTCAAAACTATTCGCCGGGGTCTTGGCACTGGGGATACATTCAATTGGTATGCTTGGAAAACTAATTATGGAGTCAGTTGAAAAAATTCCACACAAGGTGTTTCAATCCTTAGACTCACTAGGCGCAACATGATTTCAAAAAGTCAAATTTATTGTTATTAAATCAATATTACCACAATCTCTGTCTAACTTCTTATATAGAGTTGAAATTAACTTCAAAAGTACAGTAGTAATTGGCGCCGTAGGAGCTAGTGATTTTGGTTTCCAAATCAGTACATACTCATCCAAAACTGAAGACTGAGACAAGCTTTCATCATACCTAATTTTTACCATTATTGTATTATTGGCAATTGAACAAATTTCAAATATCATTCGCTCAAAACTAACAACTGGATACTTCTTTGGCCAAGATGTTTGGTTTAAAAAACTGATTAAGCAAAATATGATTATTAAGTCGCTTGCCATTGCTCTTGTGAACAATGAGGAATTCAAAAATGAAACAAGATATGCAAAATATATGATTGCAAAACACAAGAAGGATCAATTATTTATATACAATTATTGATTAAAAAATGATTTAATTCCAGATGAAAAAAATTATAAAAGGCTAATGACAAATAAAATAGACTATTTAAATCAATATAAAAAAATATTAGTTAAAATTAAAAATGATGTTAAAAATGTTTATAAAACAACATATATGCGAACAATTCAAAATCTAGCAAATATGAAAAACTGATTCAAGAAATCTAAAATAGCCAAAAAATCCGCCAAAATTGCGGTTGATCATTATTTTGACAATTATTCATTAACGGTGGCCTAAATTATGGAAAATATGAAACAAAAATTTATTAAATTTTGAGAATATCTAGAAAACGCAAATAATATAACATTATGTACTCATGTTGAACCAGATGGTGATACCCTAGGATCTGCAGTCGCTCTCAAGCATCTTATAAAAATAAACCTAAAAAATAAGAATGTAAGAATTTCTGGCGGCGATTATCCAAGAAACCTATTATTCTTGGAAGATGAAAAAATTTCATTAGTTGATAATGGCTTTTTTAATAACTCACTAAAGGTGGTTGTTGATACATCTACAAAGAATAGAATCTTTGATCAAAGAGTCAAAACCGAAGAATCAATTAAAATTGACCACCATCCTTTGGAAGGCAAATGATTATTTGAAATTGGGGGTGATTTTTGACCTGCAACCGGACAAGTAATGACTAAACTTGTTATGGAACTAAATTTAAAAACAGACAAAAAAGTTCTCGAAGGCCTTGCTGTGGCAATCATTACTGATACTGAATTTTTCAAAGAGAGAAATGTTACCCAAGAAACCTTTAAATGTATGGAATTTTTATTAAAGGAAGGTCTAGATTATAATCTTTTACTTAAAAAAATGCAACTTAATGCGGAAGAAAACAGATTCATTTTTAATGCAATAAACAATTCCCAAAAAGAAGGAATAGTTACATATATGATTGTTGATCAAATTGTTTCAAATGATATCGCAAGACCTCTTGTTGCTAAATTTGTAGAAGTATCTAACACCGAAGTTTCACTAGCATTATTAAAACGAAAACAGGGTGATTATCGCTGTGAAATTAGATCAAAAACTACTTATGATGTATCAAAAGTTGCAAACTATTTTCAAGGCGGTGGGCACTTAAACTCATCTGGATTTATTCAACAGGATTTAAATAAATTGCAAGAAATAATTAACTTTATAAACAAACATTATTTAATATAAAAAATAAGAGTTAGGGGTGCATTAAACCTCTAACTTTTTAAAATATTAAAATATAATTTTAAGTACTAATATTTTATCTAAAAGGAAATTGTTATGTTTGAACCAATTGAACCATATAAAACTGGTTTTTTAAAAGTAAGCGATATTCACTCTATATATTATGAAGAAGTAGGTAACCCAAATGGTCAACCAATTTTATTTATACATGGTGGTCCAGGAGGGGGAATTTCTGAATCGAATCGCCAATATTTTGACCCAAATCATTACCGAATTATTTTATTCGATCAAAGAGGTTGCGGCAAATCTATGCCATCTGCTGAAATAAAAGAAAATACTACACTAAACTTAATTAGCGATATTGAAGAGTTGCGCAAAAACTTAAATATTGATAAATGGATACTTTTTGGTGGTTCATGAGGATCCTGTTTGTCACTTATTTATGCCATTAATTACCCTCAAAATGTATTGGGTATGATTTTGCGAGGTGTATTCTTAGGGCGCCAAGAAGACGATTATTACCTTTATCAACAGGGTGCTTCTTTCTATTTTCCTGAAGCATATGAAGAATTTTCCAACTTTATTCCAATTGAAGAAAGACATAATTTAATCAAGGCATACCACAAGTATCTAAATAGTCCAAATATTGAATTAGCATACAATGCAGCATACCATTGAGCTAAATGAGAACTCGGGCTTATAACGATGAATCCACTAACAGAAATAGAAGAAATTTTATCTAATCAGAAAAGCAATTTAGAATTAGCTAGACTTGAAAATCATTATTTTATTAATCATATTTTTTTAGAAGATAACTATATATTAAAAAATATTGACAAAATCCGAAATATTCCAACAATAATTATTCACGGTAGATTTGATATGGATTGCAGACCAGAAGGCGCTTACCTTTTACATAAAAATCTAAACAAATCAAAGTTAAATTTTGTTATTGCAGGTCATTCCTCAAAAGAAGAAAAGATTGCCGAAGCACTAGTTAATGCTACAGAAGAATTTAAAAATTTGCAATAAATAATTCATAGACTTTGAAGGCAAAAAACATTCAGAAAATACGCCTGAATGTTTTTTTTACAAAATCTCATTTAAGTTTTTCATCTAGATTAGATTCAAAAAAATATTTTAAATAAATTGAGTCAAATTTTTTTAAGCTTTTGAAGCTAAAATAAAAAAAGATAATAAAACCTACAAGTATTAATATTAGCAAGATCAAGTCAACAATTATTAACAAAAATAAAGTGTTTATATTCAAACATAAACAATAATACTTTGCTTCAATGTCTATATTATTGAAATTCAGAAATAGTGACGATTTCATTGTTAATTTCACTAAGAGCATTATCATAAAATATTAATAATATGGTAATTGTAGGTCTATAGATACTAGATTATAATTAAAATAATTAACGCAAAACCTGGACCAACATTAGCTATATTGCTACAAATGTATATATTGACATTACAACAACAATAAAAGTAAACACAAACAATGCCAGTGCTAGATCAAATGAAACAAAATGACCTTGTTTAGACTTTTTTGTTTCGCACAAATGTTGCTTCATCAAAATAGCCAGTCACTCATAAATAAATCCTTTAAATTTCAAATCTATAACCTATTATATTTTTTGAATATTTAGCTTAATAAACTAAATTATGATTTATAAAAAATGTGATCTTTATTTCAGTATTTTCTTACCTTCTAAGCGGCTGAAGTGCCTATGATTACCCTGATAAACAATAATAATGAAAAAATAATACCTAGAGGTATTAATAACTTGCTGCATCCAATTTAGAATTAACTTTTTTCCTCAATTGCGCTTTAATTTAAAATTAAAAATATACTAGTTTTTTTTAGCAAATCACTTCTTTAAGACATACAAATAAGTTCGCTTAATACGTGATTTTGTATATCTTTTTGATGTACAAGAATCAATAAATTCATCGTAGGATAAAGCATCAATGTTTTTCTTAAATAAATTTTCCATCCCTTCACTAACAAGTTTAATTTTGGCGATTCTTTGTGGTGACCAATGTCTTATTATTCTTTGGAATTTCTTATATGTATCTTCAATCCTCTTAACTCTTTTAATTTTTAGTGGAGAAAAATTTGAAATATCCTCATTATTTTTTATCATTTCTCTTAATTTTGTTCCTGATGCATAAATTGAACTTGTTTCCCCGGAATGATGTGAAATTGACCTTTTAATACAATCAAGTTTAATATGAGGTTTATTTTTTAATACGTATTTAGTGTATTCAAAGCCCAAAATATCTTGCGGAATTTCTTCTTCTTTTAAGAATAGTTTTAACGATTCATAACAGGATAAAATAAAGGATTTTCCTTGTTTTAAAAGCAACTTAACATTTTTGTTATATAAATCCACATTTTCATCCAATAACTTTGCAGCACTTATATATTTTTTTATTTCATCGCTATCGGATGTTCCAAAAAAAAGAATATCAATTTTTTGTTTATCTAACATATCAATTGAGCCTTTTGCAAAAAAGTGTGCTGCCTGTGTTGAGGTTTCAAAATCTAGCTTAACAACCTTATCAACACCATATTTCATACATATTTTTTTTCTTTTTGCAAAAGGAGCGCAAGCAATCTCACCACGTTGGGTAAAATTAGAGGACAAGGCAACAATAATTTTCGAATTTGGATATCTTTCTTTAATTTTATTAATTAAGTATATATGACCATTATGAAATGGATTATATTCTGCAATAATGCCAATTTTTAACATAAATTTATTCTTCCTACAATTCAATAATTCTTAAAAATTATAAATTAATTTGCTTTAAAAAAAATCTAAAAAGACCTATTAAAAAATAATTTCTTTATAATTAATGTACTAAAGATAATAAATAAAAATTGGAGAAATTATGATTGATTTATCAATAAAAAATGTTGCAAAAAGATTGAATATACGTAATGAGCAGGTTAGTGAAACCCTTAAATTATTAAAAGAAGGCGCTACAATTCCCTTTATTTCACGTTATAGAAAAGATGTGACCGGTGGTCTTGATGAAGAACAAGTTGCAAATATTAGCGAATTTTATGAGTATGATGTAGAACTTCAAAAAAGGAAAGAATATGTTAAAAAAATTCTTGAAGAAAAAAAGCTACTTGATGTTGAAATATCGAAAAAAATTGATGATGCAATAACTAAGCAGGAAGTTGAAAATATATATGAACCTTTTAAGGTAGGCAAAAAAACAAAAGCCACCGAAGCTCTTGCATTAGGATTAGGGCCACTTGCTGAGCTTATTATGACAAATAAGGATGAAAAATTTAATGTTTTTAAAGAAGCTTCGAAATATATTAATGGAGATACATTAAAAGATGTTGAACAAGTTTTAGAACAAGCTAAATATATAATTGCTCAAAATATTTCACAAGATATTTCAGTTCGCGAATATGTTAAAAATCAACTTATAAACTACGGTGTTATCATAACAAAAAAGAAAAGTGTGGATGACGAAAAAGAAACATTCAAACAATATTATGACTATAGTGAGAAGGTTAAAAATATCCCTAACCATCGTGTATTAGCTATTACTCGTGGCGAAGACAAAAAAATCATTTCATATACAATTGAATTCAATGAAAAAGTTATCATTTATTATCTAAACAACAAATTTTTCATCAACAAAAGAACAGCTAAGATTGTTAATGAAGCAATAAAGGATTCACTAGATCGTTTAATATTTCCATCGATAATAAGAGAAATAAAGACAGATTTATTTGAGCGTGCCGAAAAAGAAGCTATTGAAATTTTTGCTCAAAACCTTGAAGATTTATTACTTTCTCCAGCCACAAAAAATAAAAATATTTTATCTATCGATCCTGGATATACTAACGGCTGCAAATGTGCGATGCTAGACGGTAATGGAAAATATTTAGAAGGTTTTGTTATCCATCCACACACTAACTCAAAAGAAGAATTTCTAAATGCAGTCAAAAAGATGCATGAAATACTTAACAAATATGAGATTGATCTAATTGTTATTGGAAATGGAACCGCTAGCCGCGAAACAGAAGAATTTATTGATAAATTATTAAAAATAAGAAGAGAAAAAGAATTAAACAAAAACACTAAATTTGCCATTGTTAGCGAAGTAGGTGCTTCTGTATACTCGGCTTCAAAAATTGCGCAAGAGGAATTCCCTGATTTAGAACTAGAATTTAGATCAGCAATTAATATAGGCAGAAAATTTCAAGATCCTTTGAATGAGCTAATTAAAATTGAACCAAAATCTCTTGGGGTAGGTCAGTATCAACATGATGTTAATCAAAAAGAATTATCTTTAAAATTAGCATTCAAGGTCGGAAAGGCAGTCAATATGGTTGGAATTGATTTAAACACCGCAACCAAATATATATTAGAGTATGTTTCTGGCCTTTCGAAATCATTAGCACAAAATATTGTTGATTATCGTAATGAGAACGGCTTATTTAAATCAAGAACTGATCTTAAAAAAGTTAAAGGTTTAGGCCCTAAAGCTTATGAACAATCAGTTGGTTTTCTACGAATTTATGATTCTAATGTATTTTATGATAAGACAAATATACACCCTGACTTATATGAACTTGCCGATAGAATAATAAAAGAATTAGCTATTGATTTAAAAAATATCGATAAGGAAATATTGCTTTCAACTAATAAGGATGAATTAGCTAAAAACCTAGGCGCAAATCAATATGACATTGACCTAATTATTGATTCTTTATTAGCACCTGGAAAGGATATAAGGGATGATAAACCAGGATATATTGTTAATGACAAAATTTTAAAATTTAGCGATATCCAACTGGGTCAAGAAATTATTGGCCAGGTTCAAAATATTACCAACTTCGGTGTATTTGCCTATATTGGCCTAAAGGAAAATGTTTTGATTCATATTCGCAATATGAAGAAGGAAAATTCCCAATATATCAACCATCCTAATGAACTAGTTTCAATTGGCGATAACATAAATATAAAAATTATTGATATTGATAAAGTAAACTCAAAAATTCAAGGAAAAATTATTTGAAAATAAATTAATGTATTAAAATTTTATTATACTGTTTTTAATTAAGATTAAAAAGGGTTGGCCATAGGCCGATCCTTTTTGTAATTATAAGATATAAAAAAGGAGATAAAAATGAATACCAAAACTTTTGATTCGGAACTAAAAGCAACACAAATTTTTAGTGCTATATATAATGTTTCACAGATCAAAAATATTGATGAAGAAGCAGTAGTTGATTTATTTAAAAAAGCTGTTGAACAAGTGATTTTTAGTCAATATGATCCTGATGCTGAATTAGAATTTATCATTGATAAAGATAAGAAACAGTTTAAAATAATAAACCATACAAAAATCGTTACTAATGACCCTATAACATATGAAGACAAAGATAATTTTTGCCCTTGCATTGAAATCGCTTTAAGCGATGCTAAAAAAATTAATGCAAATATTAAGGAGGGTGATATCATTGCCGAGGAAATAGATTTCGAATTATTCCATAAACGTGATTATCAAAAAATTCTAAGTATCTTCAACCAACAAATTAGAGAATTGGAAAAACAATTAACCTTTAATAAATATAGTAGTTTAATAGGTACTATAGTTAAAGCTAAAATAACAAATATTACCAAAACTGGTACACTCATGGAATTTCGTGATGGAACTGTTGCTTATATGCCACCATCTACAAGTAATTTAAGATTATTATCCAATCTAAAAGCCGGCGATTTGTTAGATGTTTATATTGAAGAAGTAAAACCTGAATCTAAAAATGCACAAATATTAGTATCCTCAGTTGAATCTAAATTAATAAATAAATTATTCGAACAAGAAATACCAGAAATTGCTGAGGGATTTATTGAAATTATTAAGGTTGTTAGAATACCAGGGGAAAGAGCAAAAGTTGCTATAAGAAAAACAGAAAAAGCGCCTTTTGCTCTCGAAGAATTAGGCACAGTAATCGGAACAGATTCAGCTAGAATTGAAGCTATTTCGAAACAACTAAACCACGAAAAAATTGATGTTGTATTATATGATGAGGACAAAAAGAAATTTGTAATGAATGCTGTTAGTCCTTCAAGAGTTATTGATATTGTCGAAAAAGAAGATTCAACTCCGCAGTTCAATAGTTTTATTGTTATTGTTCCTAATGCTCAACATACTTTAGCAATTGGTAAAAAAGGGCAAAATGTTCGACTTGCCTCAGAATTAACAAGAAGCCGCTTGGACATAATTAGCCAAGCGCAAGCCGATCAACTCCAAATAAAATATTCATTTAAAAATGCAAATATTACTGAAGAAGAAGCTAAATTAAAATATGTAGGTCAAAAGTTAAATCTAAAACCAATTAGCAATCATAGAAATTCTAAGAAATCCAATGAATCATTCTTTGATAATACATTCAATATATCAGAATTTGACCAAGATCTAGCTGAGCTTAGACAAAAAGCACAACAAACAGATCATATTTTTGAAAAACAATTATATGAATCTATTTCTGATGAGGAAATAGAAAGAACATGAATTGATATGCAAAATGAATTAGAAAACGAAGAAATGGAAGATTTAGATGTATACTCAGGTAACACTAAACAAAATGAAATTAAAGACAAAGCAAAAATCGAAGCCGACTATGAAAAAATAACTCAAACAAAAATGAAGGACTTCAAAAAAGATGATGACCTAAGTGCTGGTTTAGAGAATTTGGATTTAGGTGATTTAAATGATGAAGATTGATAAAAAATATAGTCGTAAATCTATTGTTGATGGAAAAATTTATCCTATAAAGAACTTAGTTAGATTTGCAAAAATTAATAATGAATTTTATTTTGATCCAAACATTGAACTAGGTGGTCGAGGAACATACTGTTTAGATAATGAGGAACAAATCGAAACCCTTTTTAAAAAGCATTTACTAAATAAAGCATTTAGACAAAATATTGATGATTGTATTTATAAAAAATTATGAAATGAGGTGAATATATGGCTAAGCAAAAATGTAACAAAAGAATTTCAAATGTAGACAATATTAAAGAAAAATTAAACGTTGTAGAAGCAAAAGTCAAAAATGGTGTATTTATTTTTACAGGTCCACTAACAGTTTGTGAATTTAGCCAAAAAATTAACCAAACTGCTGCGCAAATTTTAACCTACTTCTTTAAAAAAGGAATAATGAAAAATATTAACACCTTCTTAAATGAAGAAGAAATTGCGGAAATATGTTTACATTATAATCTTGATTTTCAAAAAGAAGAATCAGTTGATGCTGAAAATTTATTTGATAAACTTGAAGTTATTAATGATCCAAACGACCTTTCAACACGCCCTCCCATTGTGACAATTATGGGCCATGTTGACCACGGCAAAACAACACTAATTGACCAAATTAGAAAAAGTAACATTCTTTCAACAGAATTTGGTGGGATTACCCAACATACTGGTGCATATCAAGTTGAATATAATGGTAGAAAAATTACCTTTCTTGACACCCCTGGGCACGAAGCGTTTACTGAAATGCGTTCGAGAGGGGCTAGGGTAACTGATATTGTTATTATTGTTGTAGCTGCAGATGACGGTGTTAAACCGCAAACTATTGAAGCCATCGATCATGCGAAAGCTGCCAATGTGCCAATTATTATCTTTGTTAATAAGATGGATAAGTCAAATGCAGACCCTGAGAAAATTAAAAGCCAACTAAGCGAGCATAATATTATTTGTGAAGAATGAGGAGGCGAAAACCAATTCATTTATGGTTCAGCAATGATGAATAATAATATTGATGCTTTATTAGAATCTATTTTTCTTCAAGCTGATTTACTAGACCTAAAGGCAAATCTGAATCGCGATCCTTTTGGAACTATTATTGAATCAAAGATTGATAAAGGTAGAGGGGTAGTGTCAACGGTTATTGTTGAAAATGGTACTCTTATGCCTCGAGATTTTATTGTCGCTGGTGGTCAATATGGAAACATTAGAAGCTTAACCTCAACCGAGGGAAAACCATTGCAAAAAGTCTTACCAGGCACACCTTGCATAATTACAGGTCTCAATAAGAATCCCTCATCAGGTGATAGATTTATTGTAATTAGTGATGAAAAATTTGCTAAGAAGCTAGCAGAAGAAAAATCTTTTATTAATAAACAAAAAGAATTAAGTGAAAGAAATTCCTTCACTATAAAAGATGGACAAAAAACCTTAAACATAATTATTAAAACCGATGTGCAGGGGACTGCTGAAGCAATTAAACAAACGCTATCTAAATTAAAAAATGATGAAATCTCTGTTAATGTTATTAGAGCAACAGCGGGAGAACTAACTAAAGCAGACTTACTCTTAGCTGAAGCATCTAATTCAAGAATTTATCTATTTAACATTAGCACATCAAGTGAAATTAAAAAACTAGCTGAAACTAAAAAAATAAAAATTGTTTCTCATAACATTATTTATAAAATTGTTGAGGAAATAGAAGCAATTATCAATACCTTAAAAGAACCAGTTTATGAAGAAAAATTAATTGGACAGGCTGTTGTTATAAAACTTTTTTTCTACTCGAAAGTAGGAACAATTGCAGGTTGCATGATGCTTGAAGGACAAGCGAAAGAACTTTGCAAAGTTGAAGTAATTAGAAAAGGCAAAAGTATATTTAAGGGCTCAATAAGCTCCTTAAAAAGAGAAAAAAATGATGTTAAAGTTGTCGAAAAAGGCTTTGATTTTGGTACCCATATTAAAGATTTTGATAAAATAGATATAGATGATGAATTAAAATTTTATGAGGATGTATTAGTATAATATGAACGCAATTATGCATGAAAGAAAAACTCAATTATTATTAGAATTAATTGGAAATAGTTTTTTTGAATTAAAAGATTTTGATGTAACAAACATCTCAATTAACGACGTAATTTTATCAAACGATGGATCACATGCTAAAGTATATATAACCTTATTTAAAGACAAGGAAAGATACTTTGACAAAGTGACTTCAATGGCGCCATTTATTCGTTCAGTTGTAGCTAAAAGTTGAAAATATAAAAAATTACCAGAACTAGTATTTTTAATTGATAAAGTTGAGCCTGAAGCTGCAAGAATTGAAAAAATACTTAAAGATATTAAAGAATAGTACTTAATAAATGAACAATCAGTATGATGCTATCATAATAGGTGGTGGTCATGCCGGAATCGAAGCAACTTTTGCACTAGCAAAAAGAAATCTAAAAGTAGCCTTAATAACTCTAAATACTAACCGCTTAGCAATGCTACCTTGTAATCCATCGATTGGTGGATCGGCAAAAGGAATTATTACTCGTGAAATCGATGCCCTAGGAGGAGTTCAGGGCTTTTTTGCCGACCTATCCATGATCCAAATTAAAATGTTAAATACTTCAAAAGGTCCAGCTGTTTGATCGCTTAGGGCCCAAATAGACAAAGATAAATATTCACAAATAATTCTAAATGCTGTAAAAAAAGAAAATAATATTGTTTTAATTGAAGATGAAGTTTCTGATCTAATCATAGTTGACAAAAAATGTGTTGGTGTTAAAACTTTAAAACACGGCGATATACACTCACAAGTCACAATTATGACAACCGGTGTCTATATGAACTCACGCATCCTACGAGGCACTGATATTAAAAACGATGGTCCTGACGGCGAAAAAAATAGTTCAACTCTATCCAAAAATTTAGCTAAATATGGTTTTGAAATCCAAAGATTAAAAACCGGAACTCCTTGTCGTATTTATACTGATAGTATTGATTTTACAAAAGTAGAAAGAGAAATTCTAGATAAAACTGAACTTTGTTTTTCCAAGCGAAGTAATATAAAATTAGATGAACAAACTTCTTGTTTTCTAACCCATACAACAGCCAAAACCAAAGAAATAGTACTAAAAAACCTTGATAAAAGTTCATTATATTCTGGAATAATTATTGGTATCGGACCAAGATATTGCCCTAGCATTGAAGACAAAATTGTTAGATTTCAAGACAAGGAAACACACCACATATTTTTTGAACCAGAAACTAAAAAAGGTGACATTATGTACATTAACGGCTTATCTACTTCAATGCCTGTCGATGTCCAAGATGAAATGATTAGATCAGTACCTGGATTAGAAAATTGCAGAATTCAAAAATATGGATACGCCATTGAATATGATGCTATTAATCCACTTAATTTATATAAATCGCTAGAATCTAAAATATTAGAAAACTTTTTTTCGGCCGGACAACCTAATGGGACAAGTGGTTACGAAGAAGCGGCGGCCCAAGGCTTAATAGCCGGAATTAATGCGGCAAATAAGATTCAAAATATGCCTTCTATGGAAATCAAAAGAAGCGATGCCTATATCGGTGTCTTAATTGATGATATCGTTACCAAAGGTACCACAGAGCCATATCGTATGTTAACAAGTCGTTCAGAATATCGATTATTATTAAGAAATGACAATGTTGATGAAAGATTATGCCAATATGCTTATGACAATAAAATGATAAATGAAGAAGAATATCAAAAAATTGTTAATAAATATAATCTTATTCAAACAACAATTGAAGAACTTAAAAATAAATATGTGTCTTCAAAGAGTGAATTAGGCATTAAATATAACGTTATCAATGGCCAATCTTACCTTAAGTTACTTGCCAATCCTGAGACAGACCCAATAGATATCTTAGGAAATGATTTTCCCTTCATTGAAGAATTAACAATTCAAGTAAGACTATTTGGATATCTTAAAAAACAAGAAACAGCTGCTGAAAAAATGATTCGCCTGGAAAATCTAAAAATCCCTGAAAATATAAATTATTCCTTGGTAGATAATCTTGCTACAGAAGCAAGACAAAAACTTGAAAAAATTAGACCCTCAACTATTGGACAAGCAACAAGAATTAGTGGAATTAACCCTTCTGACATACAAATGCTAATGTTCTATCTAAATAACCGCAAAAAATAAAAAATAAAAATGAAAATAAACTTAATTGCAGTTGGTTCTTTAAATTCAGATATTAAGAAAATTTATGATTCATATTTAAAAAAAATAAACTTTTTAGCAACAATTAATTTAATTGAAATTAAAGAAATTATTAATGATAATATTGATATTAAAATTGCAAAGGAAACTGAAGCAATATTAGCAAAAATACCAAAAAATTCAAAAGTTTTTTATCTTTCATTACAAGGAAAACAAATGAGTAGTGAGGAATTTTCTAATATACTTATTGAAGATAATTTAACTTTTATTATTGGCGGGTCAAATGGCGTAGATGAAACAAAATTTAAAAATAAAATTTGTTTTTCCAGAATGACCTTCCCACATCAGTTATTTAGAATCATGTTAATTGAACAAATTTATCGTGGATTAGCCATTAAGAAAAATATTAAATATCATAAATAATTACACCAAATTTTGGTGTAATTTTATTATTTGATTTTTTTCTCTAGACATTTAGGGATCTATTGACGAAGTTAAAACAAAAAACCAAAACCTTTACAGCTTATAGGTTTTGATTTAAAATTAAGCATTATTTCTTTAAATCTTTAAATTCAAAATTAATAATACCAGAGTTATAAACTACTGCGAGTTTTTCAATTTCTCCGTCTGAAATAGTTTGTTGTTGGTTGTTATCAGTTCAAATGTATGTTCCAGATGATCTTGTATTTTTTACTCAAATATCATTATTTAACATATGATCTCATTCTTTATTTGAGCCGCCACTTTTTCTAAATCCGTCATTAGGGTGATCTAATGGTGATTTATGGCTACTATCAGCATTATCTGGTGTTTGCCAACTTGTAGGATGAGTAGACAGTCATTTGGCAAAGTCATAATTAGATCAAACATACGCTTTTGTTTTAGCGTTGTTGCTATTAGACATAAATTCAGAAGTAGGTGTTATTGAATCATCATGTAAACTTTTATTTTTTGCAACATTAAAGCTTTCATAACGATTAACAAACAATGAAACATCTTTTGTATTTGAATCATAATCAACGCCTAATCTCAACGTATATATTGCTGAAACCGGCATAGTTTTAGTTGAATCATAGGTATGTGAATTTGCATTAGTAATTTCATTACCATTTGTATCAAAAATGGTATTTTTATTGTTTGTGTAATTTTGTGGACCAACTAACAATTTTCCAGGTAATATTGCTTCAACTTGAATTAAACTATCATTAATAACTCTTATTCTTAGTATTTGATTTTCCGACTCTCATGTAACTGATGTGGATTGTTGGTAAACATCGAATTCAGGAAATTGAAACTTAATATTAAAGTTAGCATTGTCTATTCAATCATTACGTTTTGTAACTGTAGGGTTATTTGCATTGCCACTATTGTTTTTATAATCAAATATTTCTCTAGTTTTATAATTTATAATTACAGCATCATTAGAGTTTTCAAGACCTAGTGCCTTTTTAAATGTATCAATAGTTTGTTTTTTAATTCCATCAGCATCTGTTTGAGTTCACCCTAATTCATCAGCTTTACCAATGACTTGTTTAGATTGTTTACCTAAATTATTTTTATTATAATCTTTAAAGAATAGGCTAGATGTACCGGCAGGAAGTTCAAGGTCTCGTTTTGTTTTGAATGTTATATCAACATCCTTTTCTATTGAAAATCCTGAGAATTCTTTAAATATCTCCAGGTTAGTTGGTTTAAATTCATAACGAAGTTTAAGGGTATTTGTTTTTTCTGTAATACTTGAACTGCCTGGTTTAACAAATTTAGCAGTGCTAGTATCTTTAATTAATTTAACCTTAAAGTTTAAGGGATTATAAATTGAATCTCTATCGATCTTAGTAAAGGCAAATTTATCAAATAATTCAAGAAAACCATCTAAATTTGTAATATCAAGTTCATTTTCATTATTTTTTGGAACTAATTGTTCTAATTTTCTATCAAACTCCTCTCTTGTGATGCCAGACTTAGCAGAAATTTGATAATATGGTTTAGTTTTATTAGCACTTGTATCACTACCTGTTTCACCTAATATATTTTCATAAAACAACTTGCTATTTGTATTGGTTCAATCTAGTAATACCTTTAGCTTAGATTCAATATTACTTAGAGCATTATTTGTTTTTTCAGATAAAAATGTATCATTAATAATATCTGAGGATTTTTCCTTAGTGATGTTATCTTTTTCACTAGCTAATGAATCATAATTTTGAGTATATTGAGTTTCAAGCACACTAAGTTTATCAGTGTTACTTTTTCATTTAACTGATGATTTAAATAATAATTGATATATATCATTTAAATTTTGTCTTTTATTCAATAATCCAACTAATTCTGACTTAAATTCACTAACTAAATTATCGTATCCATTAATTAATTCTTTTGTTTCAAAAGCATATCTTTGTAAATCAGGAGCAGATTCAGTAGTTTTAATCATTGAATTTTTATTCTTCAATAATTCAAATTTAGTTTTTAACTCATTAAATAACTTCTTAGAATTTTCAAATCCTGCTTTTTCAAATAATTTAGTTGAGTCTGAATTAGAAAATGCATTATTATATTTATCAAATGTAGCGGTTACTTTGAAGATAAAACCAGTATTTTCCTCAATCATTTGAGCAATATCTGCTTTTATTTTTTGTATAAGTTGCTCTTTTACTTCTTTAGCTAATTTAATATCTTCAAGATTAGAATTAACAAAATCTGTTATAAAGGAATTTTGTGAGTCAATTGAAATATATTTACTATCAACGGTATTCTTGAAGTTTTTATTTTGGTTAATAAAAGTTTCAATAGTTGTTTTTAAATTTCCTAATGTTGTTAATTTATCTTTAGCGCTTTGTGTTCATAACGTATCATTAATTATATTTGCATTAAAATCAACAAGCTTTTGAAATTCGGTATTTAAAAGTGTTTGTTGTGTATCAAAAGTAGCAATAATTTGCTTCTTGTACTCATCAAGAGCTTTTCTTAAAGAAGTGTTTATTTTATTAATTGTTTCAACAGCCTCGGGATAAGTATTGTCTCTTGTCTTAACATTATCGATATTTAGAGAATTAACGGCATTTTCTAAAAATGTAGACAATAATACCCTGCTTTGTACCTCATCTGTTCCTTTTTTTGATAATTTATCATAAAGTTCGCTGGTTTTAGTACGAAGTTGTCTTACTGAGTTCGCTTTTTCATTAACAAGATGATCAATTTTATCCTGAATTTTCTTAATTTGACCAAGTTTTGCTAATTCATCATTATTAATATTTTTATTTAATTCTTTTGATTCAGTAATTAATTTTTGAAGTTGCGTATATGCTTCCTTAACAGCATTAGAATCAAGCAACTCATTTAAACCAGTTTGTTTATAATCAAGGATATTTTGGGCATCTTGATATTTATAAGCTAATGTTCTTGAATTTGTTAAAACATATTCAATCGAATCATTTCCTGTACCATTTAATCATTTTTGCGCTAAGTTAGCAAATGTATTTGGATCAGTATTTTCATCTAATTTAATTGCCTTCAATTCGTTCTCAAAATTGGTAACTTTTTTATTAATTACGTCTTTCTCACTTGTTATTATTACAGCATCATTCTTTATTTTAAGTTTAACACTAGCTAGCTGTTGATAAACTTCCAAGCGAGCCTTCAAAAGTTCAAGCTTTTTAATCTTCTTATCTATACTGTTTGACGCTTCTTCTGCTTTGTCAGCAGATGGAATATCAGATGTATAAAATGTTTTAACTGTTGTTAGTTCATTTTCAAGTTCCATCTTATTTTTGTCAACAGTAACATCTAGTGGTACAAAAGCACTTACAAATTGTTCAATTTCTGTCGCTTTTGAAGCTAATTCAACTAATTTTGATAAAAATGCCTTTAGATTATTAATCTTATTCAAGTTTTGCGCTAATTTTTCAACACTATTTGTTTCTTCTTTATTTGTTGAAGAATCAATAATATCGTCGATTTGCTTATTTAATGAGGTTATTAAGGTTAGATATTGCTTAGCATTTTGATATGAAGTAGAATTTTTAATGTTATTAATACCATCAAATAAGTCCTTACGGGTTTGACGAATCTTAGTTTGTTCAGAAACCTTATTAGTTAATTCATTAATAAATACACTAATTTCAGCCTGAGTTGGATTTTGGCCAATATTTGGTAAGGCATCTCACATATATTGAATTACTTTATTCTCATCAAATTGGGTTGCATCATAATTTGTTGACCCTTGACGTTCAAGTCTTCAAGTAGCAACATTTGAAGACACTTGCTTTAATAATTGAGTTAATTTTAGAGCCTCTTCACCCCTTGCCTTAACATTAGCAATTCTTTGGGCTTTTTGAATATCAGTTGTCTCTGAAAGGTTGTTAGCAGCATCTGCTAATAAAACATTTAATCAACTATCAATTTTATCATTATTTCTCGTACCACTTATTGATTCAAGACTATAGAAATCAAGATCACTATTAATTTCTTTAATTTTATCAATGATTTTTTCAGTTATTTCAATCACATCTAGAATACGCTCTTTTGAAACCTGAATTTTTTTAATTAGGTCAATAAATTTCTGTTTATTTAACTCTGCTAATTCATCAGAAGTTTTTGAATTATTTGTTACCACTATCTTAAATAATTCTCTTGCCTGTGATAATAAAGGATTAAGATCCTGTGTTATATATGAGTTTACAGTATCAGTTACTGATGAACCAGCAGCACTAATCACCGTTTCAGCGGACCCGATAATTAAAGCAAGTGCATCATAATATTCCTTGATCTTTTCAATTGCTTCAATTTTGGTTCTTACTTGTACAAGTTGAGCTTTGGTTGTTGATTGAAGATTTGAATTAAGAATTTGATTAATAGCTTCCTTTGTATTTGTAACTAAGAAGTTGTCAGCTAAATCACCAAGCTCAACGCTTTTATTTCCAAAAATTTGTTTAGAAAGTGTATCAACTATCACACGGTTTTGGTTTTGACCATTATTTAGTCCTGGTAATGCTCTAAAGTTTTCAAAGTGTTGCAATAAGCTAAGAGCTTTTTGTTTGTTTCTTGCTCTAAGTCCAGCTTCTTCCTTGATGCGTGTTAGTTCCTTTAAAACATACTCATTTTGTTGTTTTATTTTTAGAGTTTCTAATGGGGCGTGCTCATCACTCAACAATGCCTTAAGCTCAGCAATTGCCCTCTTATTAACATCAGTATTCGAATCTTTTTGATATAGTTCTAATTCAGTAGCTACATCAATTTGAAGCGTATGGAATTTTAACATTTCGTTAATATTAACAATTAGACCTTGTGCTATTGTAAAATCAATATCAACTGATAACTGATTATTAATTCTAGCTAAAAATCTATCTGAATGCGATTTGATAAAGGTTTTTTCTGTTGAATTATTTAGTTTATCAACATCCGTTTTAACAAATTCTTTATATTTTTCAAGGGAAATTAAAACAATATCTTTATGATATCCAGCAACCATTGCTCTTTCATTTTCTTTAATAGATTCAATAGTTGAGTTTATCGGATCATTTATATCCATCGCATATTTTTGGCGAGCTTTTTCATAATTTTCAAAATTCGTTAGTGAGTCTGGTTTAGGCAAATTATGAAATGACTTTTTATCGTATTGAATAACTTCAAGATCAATCCGAGCTTTCTCTTCACGATATTTTTTAATTAGGTCATCACGTTCTTTCGACAAATTTTTAACAAGTTCATTTAATTCGCTAACCTTTGAAGCAAGACTTTCAGGTGTGTAAGTTTCACCACCAGATGATGAGTTAACTGAAAGTATTTTTTCATATGTTTCTCTTGCGGCAGCAACCTTATCCTTAACTACTTCAAGAATCTTATATTTTTGTTGTTCCTCTGATAAAACATTAACTAAATCATTAATTACAATTTTACGCAATTCATGTTTTGATTGTGAAATAACAATAGCATCCTCGATTGCTTTCTTCTTTTTATTAATAATTTCAATAGTATCAGAGTTATCAGGTAGATTTTTATCAATCTCATCTAATAAAGCATTAGCATCCTTGGCGGATTCGGTTTCTACTAATGAAGGAGAATTTTTAATTTTATCAGACTCAAGAATTGCTCTCTTAACTACGTCAATAAGTTGCGTTTGTCCAGTTAAAATCTTAACAGCATCTTGAGCAGTGACATCAGAGGTTGTAGATTCTTTCCCTTTGGCATATGTGTCTATCTGCTTGATTGCATCATTAACCTTAGCTTCTATAGGTTTTAGATTAGTTGAAGATGGATATGATTTAGATTGAACATCTTCATTTCTTGCTCGAATCTGATCCTTATGAAATGCCAAGTCTAAATCATCATTTATGGCCTTGGATTGTCGTGCAGAATCAGCGACCTTGGCAACATCAGGAAGATTATTAACATTAGCAATCTGTCTTATAACTAAATCAATTTCATTTTTGGTTCTCTCTGATGAGGCAATAGCTTGTGGAACTCTTGAACGTTTGTCAGTATGAGCATTATATTCATCAGAAGTTTTTTCAAATCTAGCAATATTATTTTCAATATCTTTAACATAAGAGACCATTGCTTTAATCTTATTTACCTTATCAAGAATTTCATCTTTTTCAGCTTTTGATAACCCTGGTTGGCGAGACTGATTTAATAATTCATTATAAGCATAACGCAATGATGTTTCACCTTCGGAAATCGGCTGTGAAGAATCCTCATGTTGATAATTTTTATTAATTAGTTTTTCAATACTCTTTATTTGCGATTCGAGGCTGCTATCTTTTCTCTTATCTCTTAGATTTTTTAATTTTTCATCTGCAAGATTACTTAATTTATTAACTAATTCAAAATCAACAGGTGTTGCTTGAAGCGCTATTTTAATATCAGATTTTACTTTTTCAATTTCTGCAAAATCTTGTGCAAATTGATGTTTAATTTCATCATCATCTTTAATTTCATCAATTAATTTATCCAACTCATTTAAGGTAGAATTAACTTTTCTGATAATTTTTGCACTTTCTTGGATGCTATTTGTAATACCAATTACACTGTCAATTGACTTTGTATTGCTGAATTGATTAGCTTTTTGATTATCAAATTCAAAACCTTTCAATAATACATCATTTAATAAATTATTTATTTGTGTAGCACGGTCAGCAAGAATTTTTTTTGTACTATTCAATTTATCCAACTGCGTTTGTTCATAATCAGTATAAGAATGTGGTTTTTCATTTGTTGGATTAAATGTTAAAAGTGCATAGTCCTCAACTTCACTACGTGTTTTTGCGGCATCATTTTGATAACGGGTAGTTTCTATAATTGCTATTAGTTTATATTTTTGAATTTGGTTAAGAATATCTTTTGAAACAATGGGATTATAATTAATTGATGTTATTTTTTTTGAATCAATATTTAATTTTTCAAAGATTTTAGCCAATAAATTAATGTCAACACTTTGAGTTTTTATGTTATTTAACTTTTCACTAGTTAATTGACTTATTTTTAATAAATCATATTCTTTTAATTTAGCAATTTCTTGCGACGTTCTTTCTTGTAAATAAGCTAACTGTGCCTTTTGCAAAGTTCTTAGTTGTTCCCTAATACTATATTTTTTACTAATAATTTGCTGTGTAGATAAGTCAGAAAGAATGTTCTCGCTTAAAATTTGGTTTTTTAAATCAGTTGCTTTTTGTAGAACATCCTTGCTTAAATACTTAGTCTTAGTATTGGCATCAAAACCATTAATATTAATAATAGTATCTTCAATCTCTCTTGCAATATTAGCTAATTCAAGTCTAGTTTCAACCAATGTTGAGGCTAGATTATTGATTTCTACTACTCTTTTTTGGACTTCGCTAATGCTAATATTAGGATTATATAAATCACTTAATTGTTTAAGAAGAATATTTAATTCTTGTTCATTTAGTAATTTAGGATTATTTTTATGGACTTGCGTAAATTCTTTAATAACATTTGAAATTTCATTATCAACATATTGCACATAATTGATTCTATTCATAAAATCAATTACCTTATTAATAATTTCTTGTTTATTGTGTTTATCAAAATCAACGATATTAATTAAATTTTTATATGCTTTCTCTTTTAAAATAGATTCAAAATGTTGAGTTAAATTATTAATATTCACATTCTTTACATATTGAACAAATAAACCAAAATCATCAATGATTTGTTTTAAAGAGGTTTCTTTATCATTTAAAGCCTTTTCGTAAATATCAAAGTTTGCTTTGGCTAATTTTAGATCAGCTATTGTTAATGAATTATCAATTTTAATAGAAACGATATTCTTGTAATAATCGAATAAAGCTATGTAATTTTTAGTTACTTGATAATTTAAAATTTCATTTAGAGATTCTTGCGTAATCATTTCGTTTCTAATTACAAATGTAATCATTTGATCAAACACATTCTTATTTTGATACACAGAATTGGTTAATAAAATTTGATCACCAAGTAACTGAAGTTGTTCAGATAAATTCTTATCAGTTTTTCTATCAATTGACTTCTTAAGAATTTCTGATGTAATAAATAAGATATTAGCATCAACACTTTTTTCAATACTATGAATTGTTTTTTCATAAAAATCATTGAATTCTGCATATTTAGTCATGCTTCTAATATCCATTAATTTATTTTCAACCAATTGCTTATTTATGGATATATCATTAATTCTAAAATCATTAAACAATATATCATCTTCAATTTGTTTAATAATTTGCTCAATATCACCACGTAATGCTTTTGTTGGCAGCATTTTCTTTAATTCAGCAATATTTTCATCAAAACTGTTATTTGGAACCAATAAATATTTCTCAATTAATTCCCTTTGCAATTCAGTTTTGGCGCTTAATGACTCACTGTATTTATTAATTCAATTAAATTGTTGTTCTTTACTTAATTGATTAAAATTTGAAAGGCTTATTTTTATATCAGTTAAGTCGACTGAATCAAATTGATTCTTAATATCTATTTCCCTAATTCTTGATGCCTGATCTCTCAATAATTCTTCAATGTTTTTTAAATCATTTTTACTAAGTTCTTCACTATTTATTAATCTTTTAACATATTTAATTATGTAATCTTTCTGAAAATTTTTAATGTTATCTAAGGCAATAAATTTTTCAACAGCAGATGACTCAGGATTTGATAATGTTAATTTAACAAGGTTATTAAGATTATTAAACTGCGATTGTTGTTTTGGACTGAAGGATAATTTCTCAACCACTTTATTAAAAAGTAGATTACTATTTTCAAGTTGTTTTAATAATCTGTCATTATTTTTTGGAGCGGTAGTTTTATGGTTAGAGTTAGTCAAATACATTGCTACAAGAGTTGATGCAGTAGCAATGGTTGCCATAACAACAGCAGCCGTTCTTTTCTTAGTTATTTTGTTCATTATTTATCCCCTTCTTTATCTTCATGAATTTTTACCATGAAATCAAAATGATCATATGCCTTTAAAATTTGTGGTTCATTCCATTCTTTTCCGCCACGTTGACCTTTTGGATGATTTTTTTGATGGTAATCAGAATAACCACGCCCTTGTTGATTGTTTGCTTGTTTTGTTTTATCAGTTCACTTTGATGCAAACATTTCGGCAAAAACATATGCCTTAATATTAACATCATCTGGATGAGCTTTAACTAGTGGATTGTTATTTATTTCATTTTCCTCCATAGTATCTTTCGGAGGATAGAAATATCATTTTGAGTAACCCGATAAAGTCATTTTAAATGAAGCGTCGTTTCTATTTATATTATTTTGTATTAATAATTCATATCATGTGTGTAGCACACCAAAATCTTTTTTTCCATTTTCCTCAAAAACAACTGGTATTGTATATCCAAAAGGAATTCAGTTTCTAAAGGTATTAGATGTAAAATCAAGATCGGCCCCTGTTTGTGTTCAATATGAAAACATTTTGCCGTTAGATAACATTGCATGTTTGAAGTTTCTACCACTACCATCTTGAGCGAAGATAAAGCCTTTTGAATTATCTATTTTAATTTTATATTTTAAGTTATTATGCGAATTTGAAAGATCAAAGTTTGTGTATTCACTCTTCATTGCTTCTTCTAATGTTAATTTATACAAATCAACATTTCGCGGCTTCTGAAGCTTACCAAATAATAAATCATCTCATTGTTGACTACTAAACGAAACATCCTCACGAATGAATTTAAGATTGTGGTTTAATAGATGTTTATTTGCACCTTCCGCAATGGCATTCATTAGGTTAACATTCATATTTCTATTGTTTCAACCCGCTTTTTTTGCCTCAAATATTTTATGTTGCTGAACAAAAGTTTTATTTTGTTGAAGTGTTTGGTTTTCTTGCCCTAAATCAGTTTTTGTAACCCTAAAAAATGGCAAAGTTTTAAATGTAATTCAAACATCATTAAATGTTAAAGTTCTATCAGCTACATCATTGAAAAAGTTTTGATTTGAATGGCTTGAAGGATGCTTATATACAACCTTAAGATTAATTTTTGTCTTCTTGGTTGAAGTATCGGTTTGTAAGAATTCAGGTGCTCATGAATTAGAAGTTGCAGTTCTTGTAATAAACACCCTAACATTAGTGGTATTGTAAGGTAAATTTCCGTTATTTTTTAGAATAGCAAAGACATCAAATAAGTTAAGCAATCCTTGATTTTGCGTGATATCTAATTCAGTTACATTTGATTGATTATTTATCTTGTTAATTTCTTCAACAAAGTTTTCATACAAAGTACTTGATTTAGGTTTTATTTCCCTTATTTTCTCAGCATTATTTTTATTCAAATAATCAAATAAGAAGATATTATTGCTTGAATCATTAATTCAGCTATTTAAATTATTAAGATTTGAGAAAATAGCTTTTAGTGCTTCTTGCTTAGCAGCTACAGAAGAATTTTTATTCATCAATGCCTTATCTGTATTTAATTGTTGCGTTACGGCTGAATTATGTATTGCGTTGTATGAGTTAATTATATTAGCAAAGACACTATTTGATGAATTGTTTTGTTTGAAATTATCTCCAGCAACCAAATTAAGCATATGCTCAAGCATACTTTTAGAAACAACCTCAGTATAGAAATTAATTAAATTACCAACTGCTCTTTTAGCGGCATCGAAATTGCCAGAACCATATATTAGATTATCGATTGCTTCTAGAGCGGTAATTATTTTTTCAATAGCTTCATAGTATTTCTTAAAATCATCTTTTACTGCGTTCTCAGTCGAGGCATTAATATCTTGATTAAAGTTTATATTTAATTGCTGTACTGCAAGATTGTTAAAATCAGAAGGAAGAGCAGTATTTGCTTGGTTTATCTTTTGAATATTTTGTTTAATATCATTTATACCATTAATATTATCGCTGCTTGTAGTATTTAATTTTCCATCTAATAATTTTATTATGTTAAAGATATTATTCGTACTTTGATCTTTCATTTCTTCATTAAATGAATTAATTTGGATCTTCAATTGTTCGGCAGCATTCTTTGTTAATGTTTTAATAGCTTGATAGTCATTTTCTAAGGTATTCGAGGTATTTCTTAACTCTTGTGAAATTAACTTATAGTTTGAAGTATCTTTATTTAAGACTTGACCAGCTAAGGTCACATTATTTTCAAAACCATTAATCAACTTATCAATATTAAATAAAACACTTAATTTTTTAGCTCGCTCAGTGGTCAATTGCTTATTACTATTATCTATTGAAACTTGCTGTGATTTAAACAATTTAACATACGAATCCAATCTATTCTTGACAATAGTTAAATGATTTTTTTCGAATTTAATGATTGCAGCTATTTGATTTGTAAGAGCTTCTTTGGCTTTTAATAATTTTTCGTTGGCATCTTTAATGTTTGCTAACGTATCAAGAGATAAATTAGTTGGCAACGAAACTGCATTATTAGTAAAACTCTCTTGCAAAGGCGTCTTTGTTTTATCAGATCCAATATTTGTGTATGAAGAAGTTAGAAAATTATTTGCTTCATCAATTTGTATTCTTAACTCACGTAATTCTTCACGTTTTTGATCCTTAAGTTTTTGAACTACACTTTCAGTTGGATTTGTAAGTTTAAAGATAGAAGCTAGTTTATTTTCTTCATTATGAATCTCATTTTTTAAATTATTTTTAGCTTCATCGACCGCTTGCTGCAACGAAGTATATAAATTCATCATTGTAGCACTTTCCTTGGTCTTGTAATCATTATCGGAGCTAGTTGGTATAAATGCTTCTGCTTGAGTTATAGCATTTTTAAGTTCGATGCTGTTTTTTAGACTAATATCAAAGCTATTTTTCCCTACTTCTAAATAAGTTTCTTTTAGGGCTTCCAAGCCACGAACATCAATAGCATCGCGGTTGCCTAATTCAACTAATAAATTATCAAGAATTTTTCTTAATGGTTTTTTAGCTTCTTCATCTAGGTCATTTGAGCTTGTTAATTTACTTAATTTATCTGAATATGAAATTAAAATATCAATCTTCTTAGCATTACTTTCAATTAATTTATGTTTTGCTTCAATTTCAAGAGTAATCAAAACTCCAAAGTAAAAATTATCTTTCGATTGTGCTGCTTGTGTTTTTTCTACATTATTAAATTCTGTTTCAAGAGTTTGAATAGCTTTGGTTAAAGCTTCTGATTTGTTTGTTGCAGCCTTACCTTTTGTGACTTGTTCCTTAGCACTTGCAACAACAACAGCCAAATCAGCATACTTTTCGAATAGCGAATGTGAAGATAAAACTTCTGATTTTATATTATCAATCGCATTTATATCAGTAGCATTAATAACCTTTGAAATAGCATCTAATCTCTCTTTGAATCTAGTAGTTCTATCTTTTTTCAGTTCATCAAAAATCGTTTGGTTTTTATCCTTATATTTATCCAATGTTGTTAGCATATTATTTTCATCGCTAAATGCTTTTTCAATTTCAGTATATGCTGTTTTTCTTGAATTATATAAAGCTTGGTATGCAAGATGTTGGCTTTCCAGCGTTTTAGTTGCTGCGTCAATTTTTGAAGTTATAGTAATAGGTGCAAATACATCAGCTGGTAGTTCGGGAATCGAGTCATTTACAAATTGACCTATGTTTTTCTGATCAATTTCATAACCATATTTTTGGCCTTCAAAACTAAACTCTCCTAACGAATCATAAGTTGCTAAGATTGTTCTTTGTTTTTCGATTAATCTCTTGAATTTGGTTACTATTTCATCTAGAATTTGCATTTGATTTAGGTCACTATTTACCTTTGAATCTTTTGCAAATAATTCTAACTTTTCAACATATTTGGTTAGCATCTCTTTAGCAGCGGCTGCGCCAGTATTGTTTCTGCCTTCTTTATAGGTCATGCTTGATGATTCATCTTTTAGAGTTTTTATATTTTTGTTTAATTCAATTATTTTCTCTAATCTCACAACTAATGAAGATAAATCAGCTTTCTTTTGACTTAAAATTGAAAACTTAGATGGATCATTATATGAAGACTTAGCATCATTTATTTGCATTTCAAATTGTTTCTTTAAATTATCAAAAACATCCTTGATGGGACCATCAGTAACTGAAAGTTTTGCTACTTTTTCCTCATTTTCCTTAACTGCCTCTGCTAGCGATAAAATAGTTTTAAGATTTGTTTTTACAATTTGAAGTTTTTTATTTACTTCATTAACTTCTTCAACATATTTAGCTTTATCATTGTTATAAACAATATCCTCAAGTTCTTTAGTATATTGTGAAATTAATCCATCAGTTCCAATTAATGATTCCTTAACCTTAGAATCATATGTTTGCGCATTAAACTTGCCTTCAACTTCTTTTTTGAATGCCTCAAATCTATCTCTTTGGTTTTGTTTTAATTGCTCAAAAGGTACTGATTCTGCAAATGCATTGCGTAGTTCAGTGATTTTATCTTCAATTAGAGCTGTAGAAGCATTTTGGCCTGGAACTGACTTAACTAAAGCATCTGCTAGGCGTTTGTATGCATCAGCACTTCTACTATTATTTTTCTTTAGCTCTAGTAATCTTTTTGAAACAGCTAGTTGTTCTTCGATTAGATTTCCTAGTGTTTCCATTCGTTTAGTTTCGGCTAAAACATCATTTACATCTGTAGAGTTAACCTTAGGCATAACTTCGTTGTCTGCATGTGTGACAGTTTCACTAATGTTTGCAATAAAGCCTTCAATAGTTAAGTTATTTTCAAAATTAATCATTGGAGACTCATTCATTTTATTTTTTAGCTCATTTAGTTTATTATCAACTTGTGATTTAGTATTTTTAAATTCATCTTTTCTAAAACTAATATCAACTTTTGAAGCTAATGCTTGCAATTCTTCGAATTTAGCTTTATCATAATTTGATTTATTAAACTTATCTTGAGGATCTGATTTTTGGCTACTAATTAAATCATCAAATTTTAGTTTTAGTTTTTGCAACTCTGAACCATTAGTTAAACTAGGCGTTTGTACTAAAACCGAAAAATTATTATTTTTTTCTTCATTTAAAAATTTATCAATTTGCTTTTCTAAACGATTTTTGGCATCATTAAATAAACTGTGAATTTCCTGTTTTTTAACCATAAATTGATTAATTAAATATTCAATTCTTTGTTTTTGATTAACAAGGTCAGCCTTTGTTGTGCGGTAATTTGAAATATAAGCGCTAAATTTAGCGATTTCTTCTTCTATTTCCTTATCAATCTTTTCAAAAATATATCTTTGTGATTTATCATTTTGGTCTGATTTATATTGATTATCTCTTACAGCTTGTAAGCGTACAATAGCATCCTTAACTTCTTTCGATATTTCAATCTTTGCATTAATTTCATTTAAGGCAATAATTTTATCATTAATTTCAGCTAAGGAATCATTCAGCGATCCTCTATTAACATTTATAACTTGTGTAAAAGCGGTATATAACTCAAAATATTTAGTCTTATCAACTTTTGATAACTCAATAGCAGACAATTTTGTTTTTTCCAGTAAGCTATGTTGTGAACCAATTTTAGCTACTATCTTATTAGTATCATTAATTATATTTTGATAGTTAAAAGTGATACGTTGTGCTGTGCCATCAATTTGGAAGTTCTTTGATTCAATTTCCCTTTGAATTGCCTTAATTTTTTCTTCTTCAGTTTCTTTGATTAATTTATCATATAAACCTTTTAGTTCGCCTTGTAAAGCATCAATGCTTGAAATCATACCATCAATAGTTTTTTGAGCACTATCAATAGCACTAAGACCATCTTCACTAGCTTTTTCAAATATTGATATATCACCATTAATTAAAGCAAACGGATCATTATTAATTTTTAAATTGTTGGATAAATCAGCATCAGCAATTTTATTATTTCCTAATAAAATTTTTTCTTTAGTTAATTTGTCTTTTGCTACTTCAAGTTTAATTTTTTGAGTTTGATTAGCGATATCAACATTTTGTTTTGTAATTCATGTCTTATTATGAATCTCAGGATTATATAATTCTTTTTCAATTATTGTGTGATATTTTTCAATTAAAGTATCTGTTTGGGTATTTAAAACTTCGAGTCTATCAACTGTTGTTCTTATTTGATCTCTTGCTTCCATTGTTTTAAATAAATTATTATTAGTCGAATCAGCTTTTAGCGCATGATACACTTTTTTTGCTTCGTTATTTTCGACTTCAAGTTGCTTAATAGACAATTCGAATGTTGCCGCAACCTCGATAGATTCACGTAAAATATCAAATTTATTGGATATTAATTGGCGCTTGTCGCTCTTTTCTTTTTCTGATAAAGTTTTATCATCTTTAATAGCATCAACTTCCGCTTGAAGACTATTTAATGTTTCTAAAAATTTAGATTCAACAGGAGTAGTTTTACCTTCTTCACGTCGAGACGAAAATGTATCATCAATAAGTTGAGCAATGATTGCTGATTGAGTTGATGATTCGAGTTTTGAACGTTTATTTTCAAAATCATTCAAAGCTGTTGATAATTTAGATTGAATATCATCCAAATCATGTTGTGTTGGATCGGCTAGTGCTTCATCAGCTAATCTCTTCAATTTTTGAATTTCATTTAATTCCTTACCCAAATATGTTTTAACTTTTTCTTTATTTTTAACAATAGCCAAAATTTGAGCAGTTTCATCCTTTGTATTTTCTAATCTTTTAGCACTAACCACTTTCTTAGAATATTCATCCTGTAATTTTTTGAGCTTAGCAATCTCTATTTCTTTTTGTTCGTGGGTAAGCTTATAATCTTCCATAATTAATTTAATATCAGCACTAATACGTGCTGTTTTAAATGATAAATCTTTAGCCACTGGCGAGTCAGGATTATTTTTTCACACTTTTTTTATAGCTTCCAATAACTTGTTATTGTCTTCAAAAATCGGGCTAGATTGATGCGACAACCTTGCAACATCAAAGAAATCAAGAGCATCCTTGATTAAACCACCCGCTATCTCTTTTTGACCATTAGGTAAAATAGCTTTTTCATCTTCAAAAACAGACATTTCCTTACGTGTTGCAGTTGAATAAATTGAAGCCAATCCTAATAATTTAGTTTTTAAACTATCATATGTCTTTTTAATGGTTGGATAATATTTATTTATATTAACGATTTTTGAAACTTCGCCTTCGATTCCTTCAATAATAGTTTCAATTTCCTTCTTGTTGGCAATTCTTTCATATTCGCTATATTCCTCAAATTTACTACTTAAATCGGCAAGAGAAGTATTCTCAAAGTCAATTTCATTAATAGCCAAAAGTGCTTGTTGCACATTTAAAAGCGTAGAATCATCATTTACAAAAGTTTTGTTGTATCTATTTTTTCCGGATGTAAATTTCAACTGTTTAGATAATATGTTGAATTGTTCTTTATAGAAATTTTTAAGGGTATTATTAGTGTCAATATCACTTAATATCTGATTTATAGTTGAAACATATTCAAAGAAACCGGCACTACTTTTGAATTCTTGATTTTCAATTTTGTTAATAAGCTCTTGTTTAAAATTTGCATCTTGAATTTTATTAATTTCTTCCTTCGCATCATTAAGTAATTTATTCGCAATAGCTATTTCATTTAACGCCCTATATAAATCGGAATGAATTTTATATGCTGGAGTTTTTAATTTGTTGGTTGAAGGGTCTGTATCTTTAACCTTATTATTTGCTTGCATAATAGCAAAATCAATAGCACCAATAAACTTGCTATCAACCTGTTGTTTAATTTTATCTGCTTGTGCAATTAAGTCTTTTACCTTGTTTAAGGTAGTTTCATCACTGCCAAAATAGTCTGATGTTTTGTTGATTATTGTTGATATATAGTCACTTATAACTTGTGAAGCCGTTATTTTTTTGAATCTTGCAGTCCTAATAACTTCAAATGATAGATTTCCTTTATTTTCTATTACAAACTTCTTAATAGCATCTAGTTCATCATAAATGATTTGTTTTATTGTCTGGTCTAAATCCATTGTTGCAACTTGATTTTTTGCCTCAACAATTTGTGAATAAATTTTTTGAATTTCAGCTTCATTATTAATTGATTCATCTTTAAATAAATCATTACTTTGTGTTGTAAACAATGTATCCAAGACATCAACAACACTATCCCTAGATAAAACATTTTGTTCAAGTTTGCCGTTGATAAAATCAATTAATTTTAGAACCTTAACATTCTTAATACTGATATTAAGTCTATCTGTTTTTTGAATATTCTTTAAGACAAAAACATTCATTTTTAATTCTAGATCAAATGCTATCTTGTCTTGCTTAGCAATTATTTTTTCAACCTCATCAACAAATTTTTGTTTATCATCATAAGTTTGCTGACTAGCATTATAGATGTCTAGTTGTTTATTAAACTCATTTTTTAAATCTGGTGACTTAACTAAATTGCCTAGTTGTTCTATAGCATCACGTGCTATTTTTGCACTGTTTGAATCAACAAGCATTAAACTACTTACCATTCTTCTTAAAATATTTCTTTGATCAAGCATATTTCTAATAGCCGAGACAGCATCAGCTGTTTGATTGCTAATTTTATTTGCGATTAATTGATTTGCATAATTAATTGCTGTTTGTAATTTATTTTTTGATTGCTCCGAAAGCATTTCATCATACTTATTTAAAAATATTCTAGCCTTCTTTTGCTCTTGAACCAAGTCATCATGAGCTTTTGTATCTATTGACTTATATTCAGTATTATGAAGAAAAGGAACAATAGCAGCTAAAGTAATAGCTGGTATTGCAGTTAATAAAGAAGTTACAATAACACCTTTTTTTACTTTTCTATGCTTCTTTTCTAAATCTAAATTTCTTTCATTCATGTTTCCTCCTTTATTATTTAACCAAACAAGTTAAATAAACCTTTACTGCGTTGTGCTACGGTTCATAATAGCCCATCACTATCTGTATTCATGTAAACCAAGTAATCTGCTAAATATGCTATTGCTACACTTAACAAAGCAAGAAATAAAAGAATAAAAATTGTTCCAATGATTATTGATACCTTTATTTTTCGATTTATGGCTTTTTCGCTTGCTAAATGAACAGGCTTTACATTGTCCATAATTTTGCCCTCCTCCATTATTTAAATTGAAAATTTAACTGTTATTGAATACAATAAAATTTTTGTAAATTCATTTAATAGTTTAAACTAAAAAACATATTTTTTAAATAAATACTTATTTAAGTTCGCATTTTTTTGCTTATTTTAAGCGCTTTTTTTAAAAAAATAATTAATTTTTGGGTTAAAAAATGTTTTTTTTTTTTTTTTTTTAGAGCTTAATTTAAGTTGAAAAATAATTATTTGTAA
>NZ_JBSQAV010000006.1:0-69987 GCF_053851515.1 Mycoplasma sp. 773 | reverse complement strand
TTCTTTTTAATTTCGGAGATATAGAATTAAAGTAATCTATTAATTGGTCTTCAATTTTACTAATTTCTGTTCAATGTTTTATATTCTTTATTTTAAAGCATATGGGATAATTTAATTGAGTAGTTTTAAAAGACCTTTCAACAAAAGACTTAAATTGCAAAACACTATAAGTTTGAACTTTAAAGCCTAAAGATCGCAAATACTCAGCAATAGGTGTGTATGAAGACTCTTTTTCAAAAAGTTGTTCTCTTATCGGTCCTTATAATCCGTGGAATTCCTTGTGTTCTAAAAAGTTTTCAATCAGATTCATATAACCAATATTGGTTTCCTCTTTAGACATATGGACTGCTAAAAGCCTACCAGTGGCAGGATCAATAGCGTGGTAAGTATGAAAAGTTTCACCCAATCCCATTGTGTCTGGCGTAGCATCGATCTCAACGATCATACCTGGAGAAAGATTTTTCCAGGTATTTTTTATTACTGCATTTTTTCTATTGTTTTAAGATTCTCTAATCTGCTATTTATTGCATAATAAAATATTGTTTCTAAAACTTGCGTTATTTAAAATATTTTTTGTGTTTCTTTTAGCTTCTTTTCTAGTCGCCTTGTGCAAGTGCTCTGTTTCATAACCCCTTTTTAAGGTGCGTCTGTAAAGCGTTTTAAAAGACATTATTGAACCCTTTGTTCTATAATAAATTGTTATAGTAACATTTCTAGTTCTATCTGTAGGTTGTTCAAAAACAAAAGAACTAAAATATCTGATTTTTTCAATTTCATAATCTACAAGATCATCACTAAACTTTTGTTTATATTTATTTCCCTTATTTTTGTGCGAGACATTAAATGTCCCACTAAAATTTATAGATTTTTTAATTTTAGAGACCGTAAAACGGCTAACTTCGTGTTTTATGGCGATTTGGTTTATTTTTAATTTTTTAATTAGTTATATCGGTATAAATATCTTTTCTTTTTTTCTTAAAATCTGCTAAATTCTGGATTTCTATTTTTTTATATTTCCCGTTACCTCTTATAATTATTTTAAACTATAGGATGTTGAAAATAATTGAGAATTGCAATGTAGCAAAATAATTGAGAATTTACAAAAATTAATTTTTTTTATTTTTTAAAAAATATATTATAATATTTAAGCATTAATCAATTAATGCCCAGGTGGCGGAATGGTAGACGCTACGGACTTAAAATCCGTTGGCTGTAATGGCCGTGCTGGTTCAAGTCCAGTTCTGGGCACCAGAAGCGCCCTTAGCTCAGAAGGTAGAGCAAATGGCTTTTAACCATTGGGTCAGAGGTTCGAATCCTCTAGGGCGTACCATTTCAGGTGACTGACATAAACAAATAAAAGACAGATTATCTGTCTTTTATTTTAATTTCTTTGTTTAATACTAAATCTTATGAAATATGAAGTGAAACTGATTAGCGCAATGATAATAAAACCTATTCACAAATAAGGCGAAACATCAGCTATATCTTTTGCTCTTGTTAGATTTGTTTTTTGGCCTAATAATGAAGAAGACAAAGAACCATAAATTATAAAATTTCTAGCTATTTTTTCTAGTTCTAGGCTTGCAAAGCTAATGAAATCTAGTCTAATTTTTGGGCGAATAAAATTTCTATATATCAAAAAATTAGAGAAGCCTAGCTTTTTTAATTCTTTTATTTTTTCTATACTAATGTTATTAATTGTCTGATATAAGTTTCTTGATATTGAAGATGCACTATGGATACCAAAAGCAAAAACAAATGATGCTGACAATTCTTCAAAAAGATTAGAAAGCATTAGAAATATGATAACAGCAGGTATTGCTCTTATTAATATATTTAGATACTTATAGAAGATACTTAAATGTTTTCCTACTATTGATTTAGACATTAATAGCATTCTAAAATATGAAATAAAATATGTTAAAATGAAGGTTAAGAATACAAGTGATGCAAATTGAATAATAATCCAAAAAATTCCATCTTCGCTAAAGCTAAAAATTATATCTTTTCAACTCCCCTTAAACATATTATTTAAAAAGCTAGTAGCTTCGGTCTCATAAAATTTTTCATGAGCTAAATCTTTTATAGCTACGCAAATTAGCGCAAAGGTAAGTAAAATAAATAGTGAAATAAAAGTTTTTTTGATTATATTATTGGTTTGATATTTCTTAAAATTGATATTATCTTGTTTTCGAGATTCAAATAGGAATTTGTTTATATTTTCACTAATAATTTCTACTAAAAACAAGAAGGAAACTAGTATTAACAAAGGTATTATTAGTTCTGTATAATTTATTGGCTGAATTTGAGGATTTATTAAAATTCCTATCCCTAAAAAACCAATATTAGCTAGTATTGCTGACCAACGTAAATTTGTTTCAAATGCATAGATGAAGTAACTTATGAATTTTTTTCTAAGTTGAGGTCATATTTCTGTTCAAAAAGCCTTTTGTCTTGAGTGCTGTGATTTTACCAAATGATAAAAAATACTAAAATTAGCATTCTCAATTATTTGTGAAAAATACTCATGCAATCAAAGTCATGTAAATCAACAAAAAATTAATGCTATCGCTAGTTTTTTATCAAAAGAAATTTTAAATAAATATACAAAAAACAATTCTGGAAAAATTCTTAAAGCAATTACTATAACTTTAGATGGAATAGCTATATATTTGCTATTGGTTTTAATATTAGAAAAATACGAAGTGAGAAATGCAAGCATGAATCCAATAATTGTACTTAGGAAAATTATTTTTATACTATTTCATAAAAACAAAAAAGAAATATAAAAGAGATTTTGTTTATATATATTGCTAAAACTACTTGGAGAAAAAAAATCCCTTAAATTTTTAATAAAGAGATTAATACCTGATGGTGCAAAACTAAAATTAACAATATAGATTGAAGCTATAATTAATAAAATAATAAAAACAAAAAATGCTATTTTTCAAACTAGCCGATATGGTCCGTTTTTTAAAATAGTATTGCCTAATTTTAACTGTTCTTTAAAAAAGTTTCTTTTTAATCACATATTAACTAAATATTTTATTATAAGGTTGTATTACTTCCTTATCAACATCATTAATTATTTTGTAGCCATTAAATCCTACGGTAGGACCATAATCATCTTCGTTATTTCTTCATAAGTTTATTATTATATTTTTTAAATAGTTTATTTGTTCCATATTGAAATCATCTTTATTAACCACTACAACATTATACTTTAGTGGATCAGTGGCCGTTAAAAACTCAATTTTAACATTCCCATCATCAGGGGTGTAAAACTTGCCCCTTTTATTATTGCGATAGGCAAACGAGGCCATTTCATCGAAAACAATATGATATTTTTTAAGTGAACCATTCGCTATATTTTTTGCTTCTCCTTGTGTATATTTTTCGATATTTTTTATTTTATCTTCAGCAAAAGAATTAAATTTATTGTTTTCTAGATTAAAATGCTTTTTGAATAATGCTTCTTGTAGAATATATTTTGAACCGCTGCTTTCCTTACCGGTCACAATACCAAAATTTCTAAAAGTATTTCAATCTTTATTGTCTCATGCTTTTTTAATTTGTTCTCTTTCTTCATTTGTGCCTTGAATCATTATAATGCCACGATAGTATTCAACTAATTCATTATTTTTTGCATAGAAATATTCGTATATATTTCCATTCCAACTATATTCTTCATCGGTTCATGCGGTATATGATTTTTTATTAAACAATTTTTGTAATTTAGCAGCAATAATTCTTAATTTGTCAGTGTTTGATCCATCTGAGTAGCTATCATTAAAACTTTTATCAAATTTAAATGCCCTAGTCATAGTTTGCAAGATAGGAATAATATTTTGATCATTGTTTCTGATAAATAAAGGAGTCGTAATGATAGCAATGTTGCTTGTTTTTTTTCTAACAATACCAGCTATATCATTATTTGCTGAAACGTATCTTACTTTAATTGTTGCATCCTTATTTATTTTCTTTTTAAATTCAGATAAAATTTTGCTAAAAAATAGATGTTTTTTATTACCAAAAAAAGGCTCATTTATAACAAATTTTAATGTTAAATTAGCATCCTGCTTTGCGCTGCACGCAATAGAAATAAAGGCAAATGTGGACATTAGAGTGCTTAGGCTTAGTATAAACGCTATTTTTTTATTTTTCATAAAACAAAAATCCCTTCAATTTAATTAAAAAGGGATGATGACCAAAAAATAAGAACTCACTACGCCAGTATTATCTGGATCAGCTAACGAGGGTATTTCTCAGCCTTAATGGGCACCCCTGTTCATAAATTTATGATTCAATTATAGTACTTTTTAGTTTGCAAAAAGGAAAAAATGTCTTTTTACTTATGTTGTAATTAATATTGAATTTAAGAGTAAGTTTTATAGATATGCTATTTTGCTTTGAAAATATAAAATATACTTTGGATATCATAATTATTTTTTGTTATTTAGCATATAATTTATATGCTACTAAGTACATTTAAAAGGGAAAAAGATGAGTTATTCAGTCGGTCAAATAATAAAGGCAAAAGTTTACAAAATTTCAAGCAAATTTATAACTCTTATAACCAAAACCAACCATGTTGGTTATTTAGGCATTTCTGAAGTTAGTGATTATTATATAAGTAATTTGAATTCATTTTTTAAGATTAATGACATTAAAGAACTAATAATTATTGATATAGCAGCAAATGGTGAACTTATTTTTTCATTTAAGCAAATTCATCCAAAGGAATTAAGAAATCCTTTTAGTTTTAAACTTGATAAAAATGGCGCTAAGTTTGATAAATTGCTTGATTTTACAAATAAAGGAATACATTATGGCGATTAAAAGTAAGATAGATTTTTTATCTGATCAGGTTATTGACTCTAAATTATTTAGTGGTAAATATAAGGATATTATTAACGATATTAATGATAAAATAAAATCCAAAGAAATTGAAGGATATAAAAATTTTGGTTTTTTTGAAATTGATAGAAATATCCAAAGGAGTGATTATTCAAAGATAAAAAAAATTGTCAAATTTTTTAATGATGAAAAAATCCAAACCTTTGTTGTCATTGCTCCACAACATATATGTATTCAATCAAAGAGTATAATAGGCCTAGCGAATTCCCGCTTAAGAAACAATTGTGGAATTGAGATTATGTATGTTGATGAAAGTTATGAAGGAATAGATATCTTAAACCTAATTCAATATTTAGAAAATAGGTCATTTGCAATTAATGTTATATCAAAAAATGGAGAGGATATTGAGAGCTTAATTGTTTTTAGAGAATTGGTTACATTACTTAATATACAGGTTGGCAGAAATAATGCAACAAATTATATTTTTATAACAACTAATAACAACTATGGAAAATTATTCAATCTTGTTCAAACAAAAAATTATAATCATTTAGTTTTATTAGATAATACCCCTGAAAGATATTTAAACTATTCAGCAGCAGTTTTATTACCTCTTGCTTGTGCTAATATTGACATTGATGATTATATTGAAGGTGCAAAAGAAGCAAATGAATATTTTAGTAACACAAATTTAGAAAATAATAGTGCATATCGTTACGCTCTAGTTAGATATATATTTAATAAACAAGATCGCAATCATGAAGAGAAAGACATTTTTGCAATTGAGAATATTGTTTCGGGATCTAAAATTTATAAATGTTTAAATGATTTATTTGCTATGTATCTGGTTTCGTCTTCATATCGGAGTTATAAAGGAATACAGGTTAACACATTTATTCATCCTTCTGATACTAAAACGTTTGCTAATTTGTTTTATAATAAGCAAAGAAGAATGTTTAATACTCATATTTTGGTTCAAAATCCCATGTTTGACTTCAATATAGCTATTGTTAATGACAATGATGGCAATGAACTTAATTTTTTAATGAAGAAAACATTTAACAATGTAAATAAGGCATTATTGCAAGCAACTAAGGATTATTATCTAGGTATTCAAATACCTTTTATAGATATAGTTATTAGCGATTTAGAGGACAAAACATTGGGTTGAATTGTTTCCTTTATTCATCGTGCATCAATAATGAGTGCACATCTTATGAAGATAGATCCATTTGAAGAAACTGGATTAAAAACGTTTAATATCGTTATGGCTAAAAAAATTAACGAATTAATGGGGGGACAAAAAAATGACTAAAATAGGAATTATTGGCGTTGGGGCCGTTGGTTCGGCCTATTTATATGCTTCATTGAATAAATCGATTGAGGCTGATTATGTATTGGTTGATGCCTTTGTTGAATATGCAAAAGCACAAGCTAAAGATCTGAATGATGCTGCATGTTCGATGTTACAAAGCGGTTCAACATTTGTGGCTGGAACTTATCAAGATTTAGCAGATGCTGAGATCATTGTTATTACTGCATCGGTAAAACCGAAGAATGGAGTTTTAAAAGACCGACTTGAATTATTAACAGATAATGCTAAATTAATTGCTGAAATAGGAACAAAAATAAAGCAATCAGGTTTTAATGGTATTACTATTATTGCTTCAAACCCGGTTGATATTATGGCTTCAATATATCAACAAATCACAAAATTCGCTCCTGAAAGAGTTATATCATCTGGAACAATTCTTGAAACCGCTAGAATGAAAAAATTCCTGTCTGAAAAAATTAATGTTAAGGCAGGATCGATTACTGGATTCGTTATTGGAGAACACGGAGCAAGATGTTTAATTCCGTTTTCAAAAATAAGAATAGGACTTGGTTCATTAAAGGATTGATTAGCAAATAATACAATTTCTGAAGAATGATTACAAAAATTAAATCAAAAAGTTAAGGATGAAGCATTTGAAATTATTACTGGAAAAGGAATTACAAATTTTGGAATTGGTGAAAACCTAGCCGAAATTACGCAATCAATTTTAACAGATCGTCAAGCAATTTATTCATTAGGAGTTAAACTCCCACAAGAGTATGAAAATAGTGGTGTTTATTTTGGATTACCTGTAATTTTAGGAAGAAATGGTTATCGTCATTTACCAAAAATTAGATTAACAGATGATGAACAATCCATATTTGATTCATTTTCAAAGGAAATGAAGGAAACTGTTGTTGAAATTCTTAAAAATTTAGGTATAGAACCAGATTTTAAGTAATGATTAAAGCTATTGTTTAAACATGGAAATCTCTCTTTAATTGGGAGTTTTTTTATTTATGTCTTTTAAGTCTAATTTATTGAGAATTTATGATGGCAGGCCTATTTGCTAATATTAATATGATGTAAATTTATTTTTTGCATAATTGCGTTATATTAATATGTTAAAAATTACAATATAATATTAAAATATGAAGAAAATTCAATTTGAGCATTACTATGCCGCATATCCAAGATCAAAGATGAATATATTAAATGATATAAATTTGTTAATTAATCAAGGTGAAATGATTGCTATTATAGGAAGATCTGGTTCAGGAAAAACTACATTGTTTAATGCCATTCTAAAACAACTAAAAACTAGTCAAGGCAAACTTTTTATTAATGAATATGATATAGAGAACATTTCAAAACGACAATGAAAAAAAATAGTAAAGAGAGTTGGTTATCTTTCGCAAGAAACAAATCTTATTGAGTCGCTAAATGTTTATGAAAATATTTTGCATTTTTATTCAAAATATAAAAATGTGTTATTTTCCTTGTTAAAAATAATAACTAAATCACAAAAACAAGAAATTTATAATGTTCTCGACTCCTTAGGAATTTTAGATAAGATCTTTACAAAAATTTCTGATTTATCAGGCGGCCAAAAACAACGTGTTGAAATAGCAAAAATTTTGCTAAGAGACGTTGATATTATTTTAGCTGATGAACCAACTAGTTCACTAGATATTAAAACATCAAAGGATATAATGTCAATTTTAAAAAATATCAATATGAAATATAACACAACAGTTTTAGTTAATATTCATGATTTAAATGTCCTTAGAAATAATTTTTCTAAATATATTTTTATTAATAATGGTCAAATAGTTAAAAACGGAGACCTTTATAATCTTTCTGAAAAAGAATTAGAACAGTTATATGAAAGTTAGATATTAAGAGGTATGTTTATTACTTTTTTATTTTTTAAATTGTTGTTTAATGTAAAATTAAGTAAATATAAAATGGAAAGGTGACTTAATGGAAGCACAAAGTAGTGATCGAAGTAGTACAAATATTGTGTTTTCACTAAGCACATTTTGTTAATTATGTAGAATTACTGCTTCCTTAAACATATTTTAAATATAAAGGAGGTGAATAATGAAGAAAGCAAAGGTTAATAATATTGAAAGTCAAAATATTAAATTATCTAAGCAAGATTTGGCAAAAAATAATCCGATAAATAAGCGACTAGTTGAAGCATCTATTAGTGATGTAGAACTTTTATTTGAAAAATATAAATCTTCTAAAAATGGTATCAAGATTGAAAAACAAGTTGAGCAAAACCGCGATGAATATGGTGTAAATAAAATTTCCAAAAAAGGGGCTGACACTGCTGGAAAAAGATTAATCCGCTCTTTCTTTAATTTGTTTAATATTATTCTTTTTATACTTACAATTATTACTGCTGTAGTCGATATTATATTGCCAATAAGCAGTGGTAAGTATAATGAAGTTAATTATATAACTGTCATTATTATTCTGGTAATAGTTTTTGCCAGCAGTATTATTCACTTTATTCAAGAACAAAAATCTGCTTCTAGTGCCAATAAACTTATTGAAATTATTGAGACAACTTGTTTGGTTGAGCGTGATGGGGTTCTAAAGGAAATACCGATGGACGAAATAGTTGTTGGTGATATTGTCCATTTAGCAGCTGGTGATATTATTCCTGGTGATGTTAGAATTATTGCGGCAAAAGACTTATTTGTTTCGCAATCCTCATTATCTGGCGAAAGCGATGCAATTGAAAAATATAGTATTATTGATGCACAAACTAATTATGATAATCTGACAGATAGACCCAATCTTGCTTTTATGGGTTCAAACATTATTTCTGGTTCAGCAAAAGCATTGGTGCTAGTAGTTGGAAATGATACTGTCATTGGTAAGGTGGCTTCAAAATTAAATGAAAAACAAGTCCCTACTAACTTTGAAAAGGGTATTAAAAAAATTTCTGTAATGTTAACCTGCATCATTGCTTTTGTTATTCCTATCATTTTTTTAATTGTTGGATTAACCCATCAAAAGATTGAAGGAAACAATGCATGATTTAATGCCTTATTATTTGGTATATCTATTGCTATCGGATTAATCCCTGAAATGTTGCCAATGATTGTAACTGCTTGTTTATCAAAAGGTTCAATCGCAATGGGGAAGGCAAAAACTATTGTTAAAAATATTAACTCTATCCAAAATTTTGGTGCTATGGATATTTTATGTACTGATAAGACTGGAACAATAACTCAAGATGAAATTATTCTTGAAAGGCACCTTGATGTTAATGGGAAAGAGGATTATCATGTTTTAAAGTATGCTTTTTTAAATTCTTATTATCAAACGGGATTAAAAAACCTACTAGATAAATCGATTATTAATCGTACCCTTGATTTAGCTGATGAACAAAAATCATTAGATAATCTTGAACTGCATTATTTGAAAATTGATGAAGTTCCTTTCGATTTCAATAGAAAGCGTATGTCAGTGCTTGTAAAGTCTCTTAAAAATAATAAGGTTACATTGATTACTAAAGGAGCTGTTGAAGAAATTATTAATGTATGTAGCACAATTTATTTAGATGGAAAAGTAATTCCTCTTGATAAAAAGGTAATCCGTAAAGTTTTGAATAAGGTTGAGGAATTTAGTGAAGAAGGAATGAGAGTTGTTGCTGTCGCTTCCAAAAAGTCTAATATTGATGCTGTCGGAAAGCTGAGTGTAAACGATGAAAAAGATATGACTTTAATAGGCTATCTAACATTTTTAGACCCACCGAAAGATTCTGCTGAAGATGCTATTAAGAAGTTACATAATTTGGGCGTAGAAGTAAAAATACTAACTGGTGATAATCCACTGGTTACAAAGGCAGTTTGTTCAAAAGTCGGCATTCCTTATGAAAAAATATTGCTAGGAAAAGATATTACTAAACTTAGTGATGTCGAGCTAGCAATCGAAGTCGAAAAGACACAAATTTTTGCTAAACTTAGCCCCGATCAAAAAGCTAGAATAATTACCATTTTGCGTAATAATGGTCACGTTGTTGGCTACATGGGTGATGGTATTAATGATGCACCAGCAATGAAGGTTGCTGACGTATCAATATCTGTAGATACAGCAGTTGATATTGCAAAAGAGTCAGCTAATATCATTCTTCTTGAAAAAGATTTAAATGTTTTGGCTACAGGGATAGTTGAGGGAAGAAAAACTCATGCCAATATTAATAAATATATAAAAATGACTGTGTCCTCAAACTTTGGAAACATTTTTAGCGTAGTTATAGCCTCAATTATGCTTCCATTTATTCCTTTAGCACCTGTGCAAATTATTTTTTTAAATTTAATTTATGATTTTTGTTGTGGAACAATTCCGTGAGATAATGTAGATAAAGAATTTATTCAATCTCCGCGGCAATGGGGACATAAGTCTATTTGGCGATTTATGCTATGATTTGGCCCTGCTAGTTCGATTGTTGATGTTATGTCGTTTTGTTTATTATTTTTTGTTATCATTCCACAAGCAATTAAACAAACAACATTTACCAAAATTAGTGATTATAGTAATTTATCTCTTGAACAACAAAAAGAATTTAGATTGATGTTTTGAGCTGGGTGATTAGTTATCTCAATGTGAACACAAACTTTTGTTATTCATCTATTAAGAACTGATAAAGTGCCACTAATTAAATCTAACGCTTCTACTCCGGTGATTATTTCAACCTTGACCGGAGTTGCATTGGTAACTGCTCTTCCTTATATTCCAAAGCTAAATACTTCCTTGCAACTAGCACCGCTACCCTCGATATTTTATGCTTGGCTTGCACTGTTGCTTTCGACCTATACATTTCTTGTGATAATAACCAAAATTATTTATCGTAAGATCTATAAGCATTTCTTATAATTAATAAGTCAACTTGGCTTATTTTTTTAATTTTGTAATAATCTAAGAAAAAGTTAAATATTAACACATTAATATATTAAAATTAATATTAAAAATTAGGGAAGGAAAATTTAAGCTAAAAAAAATGAAAAAATTAGATGAAAATGTAATTATTTTTGGGATGGATAATTCTGAAAAACTAGCTAATGAAATTGCTAAATATTTAGACACTGATGTTAAAAAGGTTAATAAAGTTGTTTTTGCTGACGGCGAGAATTTAGTTTATCCCGACGAAACTGTTCGAAATAAAACTGTTTTTGTTATCAACAATACAGGAAAACCAGTCAATGATAATTTAATGAGTCTTTTGATATTTATTGATGCACTGAAGCGTGCTAGCGCAAAAAGAATTATTTGTGTTACTACTTATTATGGTTATGCAAGACAAGATAGAAAAACAAGCGGCAGACATCCAATTTCAGCCAAACTTGTTGCTGATTTATTAGAAACTGCTGGTGCTGATAAAATTATTGTTGTTGATTTGCACAATGCATCAATTCAAGGCTTTTTTAATATTCCTGTTGATGATCTAAGAGGTCAATTTATTTTTGCTAAGGAATTAAGAAAAAGAAAAGATAAATTTGTTATTGTCTCTCCTGATCATGGCGGCGCAGTTAGAGCACGTCAATTATCAGAATGCCTAAATTCCGATGAACCAATTGCAATTATTGATAAAAGAAGAACTGGCCCAAATGTATCTGAAATTATGGGCGTTTTAGGTAATGTTAATGGTAAGAATGTAATCATCTATGATGATATTATTGATACTGGTGGAACTATTATACATGCCGCAGAAACACTAAAGGCACAAGGCGCTAACAAAGTTATTATCGCTGCAACACACGGGTTATTTTCAAGAGGTTTTGAAATGTTTGAAAGCAATCCTATCATTGATGAAGTTATAATAACTAATTCAGTAGATCACTCGCATTTATCACATTTTAAGAAGCTAAAAGAATTATCAATGGCCGAATTTCTTGGTTTAGTTATTGAGGCTAATACTAATAGCACATCAATAAGTGAAATTTATAAAGAATATAGTAATGGAAGAATTTAGAAGAATTATAACTCAATATCTTTGCATTGAAGATGAAGACATAATTGCTAAACTTTATTTATATTATCAGTTAATTGAAGAAGAAAATAGAAAGTATAATTTAACTGGTTTCTACGGTGAAAAATTAATTAAAGAGGGCATTATAGAATCAATTCTTATTTTTAAAAATATAAATAAAAATATTGCAAATCTATGTAATAAGGAGGTTCTTGACATTGGCTCAGGAGCAGGTTTTCCTATTATCCCTTATTTAATATATAGTCAAAATTTTAATCTTACAATTTATGAGCCGATGCAAAAAAGGGTAAATTTTTTATGGCTTGTAGTCAAAAAATGTAATTTAAAAAATGTAAGGATTCTTAAAATAAGATCAGAAGAATCATTAGAAAAGGAAAGATTTGATTTTATAAGCGCAAGAGCAGTTTCAGAATTAAAGAATCTTGTTGAAATATCTCATCATGTTGGAAAAATAGGCTCAATTTTTTGTTTTTTAAAATCAACTAATTTTCAAAAGGAAATTGATAATTCTAGAAATATTAAGAATATATTAAAAATTAAATTTAATACTTTATGTTTAAATAAATTTTTTACTATCGATAATGTCTTGGTTTATTATGAAAAAAAAATTCCTACCCCTAATTTTATCCCAAGAAAATGGTCGATAATTATTAAAGAAAATTCCAAAAAATAAATTTAAATTTTCTGCTCATTATGTACATGAGCAGAATTTTTTGTTGCATATTTAAAAAAATTTATTAAATAATAATTTAATAAACTATATAATTAACATTACAAAGTTTGGGAAGGGGTGAGAGATGAAGAGATTATTTAAAGAAGTTTTTAGGTCACTTGCTAAAAACAAAGTTACATTAATTTGTTTAACAATCTTAATTTTCTTAACAACATTTTTATTTACTTTGTTAAATGATGTTAAGACTTCATATTCACGAACAATAAATGCATATGATAAGGTTTCTAAATTGCATGATTTAACTGTTGATTTAGATATTAATCCTTCAGGAGTCATCCCTAGCCATGGATATAATCAAATTGATAAGGATAATCATAGTGTTATTACTTCGCCAATAAAATTCGAATCATCTAAAAATGGTTCGGATGTTTCTTATACGATTAATTTGCCGGGAAGCGAGCACAATTTTATTAACATAAAAGATACTATTGAAAATTGAAACACCAATCCTAAATATTATTTGAAGACTGAAGACTTTTTAAAATTATATTATGAACAACTTTCAGGTCAAGTTTCAAGTGTCAGATTCGAGATTAATAAAGAAAACCCTAATCCCCAAAAGATTAGAGAATTTACTTTTTCAGGTGAAAATAGAAAATTTAAAGTTTATCAAAAAGAGGGAAATAAATATTCTTTGGTAACTAAAGTAAACAGAGTTAATACCGATGACTTAATAAGATTTAAAACAAAAGTAAAATTAGGTGATATTTTAACTATATCATATGGTCCCAAAGGACCTTTTAATCAACAAACAATTAAAGATAGCGTTGTAGAATCCTCGCCTCTTTATATCAATACCGTAACTAAGCAAGCATCATTTTTGACCCAAGATTATGATGAATGAAAAGCAGAAGGTGTTTTATATGTTATTGAATCTAATAAAGTCCTTGAATTAATGGGATTTGAAAAAAAATCAAATGATCAAAAGTGATATTTTAATGAAGAAAAAGCTAAAAATGCAAAAATTAAAATTGCTGGCAACCAAAAAACAACACAATGAAATATTATTAATGATGATATCCTTGTTGATGATTTTAAATTCGGGACATTTGCAAATGTAAATAAAATAGTTTCTAATTCTCCTCTATATATCGAACTAGCTTCTAATAATACTTATAAAATTCCGGAAGGATGAATAAGAAGAGCTGAGCGAATGGTTTCATATAATTGATATCGTTACATTTTAAATTGAAATGAAAGCAATCAAGAAGATAAGTCCAATTGAAAAGGATCGTACTTTAAATTTATTGAGCAATTTAGCAAAAATCAACCCAAAGAATATGAGCAGCATTTATATTTCTCTTATTGAGATAAGACCATAACCACTGCCTATAGTATTGGAAATAAATATAAACAAACCTTTGTGCAAACGGTTCCAATTGATAAAAATGATATTGATGTTACCTTTAAACAGCCGTGAAGTGGAGGGAAAGAAAATACACGAATTCCTAAAAATAAGCAAAACCTTGATGCCTTTAATTTATGAAATATTAAGCAAGTAGAATTTAATAAATTAGGATCGCAGCCATTAAGTGATGAAGAATTTCAAGATGTATCAAATGTTGGCAAGCTTAATGTAGCTCAAAATTTTATTCGTAATAATGCTTTAAGTTTTGCTCGTTCTTCAATACTAGAAGATATTAAAAAAACTGTTGGTAAAGATAATTTAGGTATTAGAAAAACCATCACTGTTGAAACAGTTAATGAAGGCAATGCAAAAAAGAATGTATTTCATTTTGTTAATATTGGTGATAAGGATAAAAAAATACTAGGATTTGAAAATAATGTCGGTAAGTTATATAACGAAAGTCTTAATCCATCTATTTTGCATTCAAGTATTTCAAATGAAAATGTTGATAAATTCTTATTAAAGCCAGATAAAAATAGCAATCTTATAACTAAAATTCCTGCTGTTTATACTAGGTCGTTAGTTGAAACTATTTTTCGTAATTTTACGCCAAATAATGAATATTTTAATGCGGATATAAGATTTGAAAAGTACTATGATTTTCTTGAAAACACAAAAATTCCAACCCTAGTTGATGGAAAAATATTGGTTTTAACTACTGCTACGCCAGAAATAAAGCGCCCCGGAGGATCTACTGTCGTTGGGGCAATTGCAATGCCTAGACCAAATAAATATATATTTTTAGTTCAAAGCAATATTGATGGTTTTACAGATGATATCGTGTGAAATAAGGTTTTAGTTAATGACAAGGAATATTTAAGCTTGGATGAAGTTTATAATTACCTTGTTCAACAAGATTATACTGTTCGTGGTGAAATAGGTGCAAACGGTTGAGCCGTTGTTAATCCTCAATTTAGAAACGCAATAAGTTTACCAATATCATTCGGATCAATTTCACCAGATTTAACTCTTGAAATTACACAAAAAAATACAATTAAAACCTTAGTTGATAGATTGCGTTCAGTTCTTTTAGATACAGATTTTGGAAAATTATTTGATCGCCGTGATGTATATCGTATTTTCAAAGCTGTCACCGATTCTGTTGAAAGCAATGGGTTACATACATTGCTTGCCATCGGAAAAACTAACCGTTTTATTTTAGAAAAAACAATTTTAGATATTATTAAATTTTTAGTTAAACCTCTGCCGCAAGATAATAACCAAAATCTTGAATACATAAATATAAATGCAAATGCTTTCATTCATAATTTCTTTGCAAAGATATTTTTATATTTTAAAAAACAATATTTACTATCGGCTAAAACTAATGAAGAAAGGGAAAACTATCTTGTTTCACAAATAAATAATCTAAGCGGAATTTTAAATTTTTCTAATTTATACATTATTCCACAACTCAAGATTTCATTAAAAGATCTATTTGTTTATATAAGAGATAAAGAAAAAATTTTCGATATTTTAACCGAAATATTTTCATCAATTGATTTTGTTAAATTTTCAGCAATAATAAACGATTGATACGATCGCCATCCATATAAACCGTTTACTGCGGTAAATGATACATATTGAACAATGTCTCATGAACGGATGATTATTTCTTTATTAAGTTCATTGAATGAAGAAAAATTCAAAAAATCCATTAAGAACCTTTTTAATTTAGTAGATTTTAGCAAAATACTTGATCCAGAGCAAAAAAGCAGCTACTACCAAAAATGAGTTCAAGCATATAAAAATATAAATCAAGACTTAGATAAAAATACGAAGGATGAGGCTAAAAAATTCTTTAAAGCCTTAGACGCTAATAAAGATGGCTCATATAAGAATATTAACGAAGGACTATTTAGTATTTTTTCAAATATAAATATTGAACAATTCACTAATTCACTTAATAAATTAATTAAGATTAATAAATATCCAATTACAGCTAATAATAAAATTTATAACGATTACAATACTGAATATTTAAATCAATCTGATTATTTGGCAGCATTTATGTCCTCTCTAAACCTTGTTGGCGAAAATGAAATTTCAGCAAGCAAAATTATTCAAATTCAAAATGCGATTATTAAAATTTTTAACTTTTCAAACAAAACAGAAAGTTTGGTTAAAGAATTAAATATTTCTATTCCAACCAAAGAAGAAGGAAAAATTTCATTACTAGATTTGGCTATTTTGCCTAAATTAGCATTGCCAAATAATTTGTCTAGCAATTTTTCTATTCCTTCGTCATATAATGTTCCTATTAATGAATTTGATTTAGTTGATATCAAAAAGATTATTGCGAAGGTAAAACAAGCAATAAATTCTAAAACTTTATTAAAATTGACTAAATCTGAGTTTGATTTTGTTAAACAGCAAGCACTTGTTAATGATATTGAGCTAAATAATCTATCAAAATTACTTGCTAAACTTGAAAAATATTTTAATTTTGTATCTCTTTTAAAACTCAAATCTCTTAAACCAAGGGATAATAAGTTCGACTTTATATTAGAAGACAAAAACCAAAAGCCTGAATCATATGCTGATTTAGCCTATTTATCAGCAATTATTGATTCAAATGCTAAAGATAAAAAATCACAAATAGAAATTCTAAAAACCTTGCATAATTTTCTAGCTAAATATCTAGGTTCATCATTTCTTGCGAATGGTGAGGAATCAATTATTAAAAATATGTTTGTTTTATATAGCATATGGATTAAGATAGCTTATTTTTTGAATAGAATTGAGCGTATTGAAGATAAAATATCTATTGATCAAAATACTGGACAAAAGATTATTGAAAAGCAATATGCTAAAAAACTTTCTTATGCACAAATTAAACTTGTTCTAAATGAAATCTATAAACTAGCGCTAAATCCTGAATTTGTTAAGGCAATGCAAAACTTCGATAAAGTTATTAATCCAATTCCTAGTTTGGGAATATTGGGAAGCGATAATAAGTATCAAGCAACACTTTTAAAAATTCCTTATGCTCATGCACATACTAATTTAGCAAATCGTGAACTTATTTCTTTATTGAAAAAATCGCAAGGTATTAATTTATTTAAATCTAATTTAATTAATGCTGGAATTGACACTAAAACTATTGATAAAATAATTGACCTTTTAATTAAGAATTCAAATGAACTTACTTATAACTTTGGTTACATTGCAACAGCCTCGCAAATTCCAACTTATTACAATAATTCATTAAAAATGTTTCTTGATTCATTCCTTGAAACTAATGACAAAACTCCTATAAAACCGTTAATTAAAGATGATTATGAACTAGATTTGGCATTCAAAAAGGTTATTGAAAATTCAAGACTTAATAATCATTTATCATTGTTAAATATTCCTAATAATCTATTAAATCCTTTGACACTACTAAGCTTTCCTCAAATTCCTTTATATTATATTTTAAGTCCAAATCCAAACGAAGGCAATATTGCTTATATTGTTAAAAAAGTTTTAAATAATCTTAAGTCTTCGAATGTTAAGGATATATTTTATCAAATTGAAGCAATTACACAAAATTTTGAAAATTCTGCTTATTATGTTGAATCAAAAAACGATACTTCTATTGATTTAGACCTATCTAGATTTAATTATATTTTTAATCAAAAATTAAGAAATAGTAATGGTAAGGGACTTGATTTATTTGGTATTAACATTACCTCATCTTTAGAAAAATCAGTATATAAAATCATAGAACCTATTAAAATATCAAATTTAATTTCTTATTCAGATTCAGGCTCATATGTTGCTAAAGTTAATTATGGTTATGCATCTAAAAACGGTAAAGAAGTCTATAAAGGTGATATAAGCAAATATCTATCGAACCCTTATGCTATGCAATTATTTATTTCTTCATTAGATGAAAAGTACAAGGTTAAAGTTAATACGCAGGAGTATTTAATCATTGGTATTGATTCAACTGTTGATTATTTATATCCTGTTATTAATGAAGAAAATATTCAAGTAGATACTAATACCCAAGCAATTATTTATGTTAATTCAAAGGGTTTTGACCGTATAAATTCAGCATATCCAACTTTTGCTGTTAAGACTTATGCATTAGTTAAAGCGCCTGTTGATGAGAATGGAAAATATTTACATAATAAATCGCCAAAGGAATTGCAGGAGCAATTTAATAATGATATTAATCTTATTAATCCTAATTCATTTAACAAAAAGGTTTATTTAAAAGATGAATTAGACAATATAAATCCTGAAAGAAAGATAAGAATTGTAACCATTAGAACTATTGTTAATTCAATCAAAAATGCCACATTCTATTTAATTTCTGTTTTAACTATCTTAGTTGCATTCATCATATACTTTATTATGAAGAGATATATTGAAGCCAGAAATAAAGTTGTTGGAATATTGCGTGCTCAGGGTTATAAAACCTCAAAAATAGCATTTGCATTTTGTGCTTTTGGTTGAATCCCTGCTTTTGTTGGTGGTTTACTTGGTTATATTGTTGGTTTTGCCTTACAGGGAACAGCAATGAATGTTTTGTCTTCATACTGGACACTTGAAAATAATATAATTCCTATTCACACCTCCGCCATCCTTGGTACAATAATTGCACCGTTGTTATTTGTTAGTTTCTTAATTTTTATAATAACAGCAATTTCTGTTAGAAAAAAACCTATTGAGTTAATGAGTGGTCTTGTTGAGGTTAAGGTTGGGAATTTTGCTCAAAGAATTTCAGCAATGTTTAGAAAACTGCCAGTTAAAGCAAGATTTATCGCCTCTATGGCACTAAATAATTTCTGAAAAATGTTCTCGCTATTCTTAGCATTTTCAACCACATCGTTGATTTCTATGTTCTTTTTATCGTCAAACAACATTTTTAATAAGGCTATAACAAAAACATATAAAGATAGACTCTATAAATTTAAGCTTGATCTTGAAAGCCCGACAACTGAAGGTGGGCCTTATGTTACTTATAATAAATCTGATATAAATTCATTATTATATGTTCCTAATGATTTAGCTGGATCATCTTCATCAAATGGTAGTCAACTTGATTATGCCAACCCGAATTTCTTAAGACCAGGCAGTTCATTTAATACTGATGTCCCACATATTCCGTATGCACCAACAGTATTGACTAAATCATCACTTGATATCTTGATTGATTTATCGGTTGAATTAAGCCCTTGAGATATTACTTATGCTAGTTTGCCTGAAACGCAAAGAGCTAGAGTCGCGCAAATATTTAAGCGTGTATCAAAAGAAATGCAAGCTACCCAATATTTAATTGATATTTCTAAGTTAAAAACCGGTAAGGATTATTTAAATGTTGAAGATAGTGACATATCAAATATTATTGCCGTTACTGATTTGGAAAAATTTCAAAAAGATCTTGCCAATAATAAGCCAGAAGATATAAAAAATCGTACGAGCTTCTTTTATTTCACTTCGTCGTCTTTATATCAAAACAATCAATCCAACGGAAGAATTAGCGAACAGTTTAAATTTATTGAATGAGATCCCATTAATGAAACATACTTTAAACCAAAATCTGTTTCAACATCGAGATATAGACAGGAATATCGTAATTTCTTGGTTAATGCCTACCGTCGTATTGAAGGTCTTGATTTCTTTGTATCATTTGGTGGTATTTATTGAAATGATGTAACTAATGAAAAATATACTTATGCTAAAACACTATATAATAATAAAGAAATAAAGATTTATGGATATTATGGTGATAGTAGATTCATTTCAATGCACAATGCTAATAATGAAGATTTACAACAAAAATTAGCTAACTATCAATATAATGAAAATACTACAATCCCATTGATTGTCAATACTGTTGCCCAAAAAAGATACAATCTTTCTATTGGTTCAAAAATTGAATTTGATTTATTAAACCATGTTGATCGCTTTAGTTATCGTGCGTTAAATCAAAAGCCACCAAGAACTAAATATACCTTTGAAGTTATTGATATATCCGAAACATACATTAATAGTGAATTTATTACAAGAAAGGACATCTTAGACAAAATTTTGGGTTATGACACCTTGACTACTCGTTTGCAAAACGCACGTAAACAAGAACTAGAAAATGCTATATTCTTAAACCCACAAAATAAACAAAAAATTACTAGAGACTTTAGACGAAAATATGAAGCATTTAATGGTATTTTATCTAGTGATACAACACCAGTCCAAACAATCGATACCTTAACTACTTATTCATCAACCGGTTTTTGAGGCGCGACCTCTTCATTTGAAGTTGAAGGTGCAAGCGATCAAACTGTTTGAGAATTCTTTAAACGCATATTTATATCTAATAAAGATCTCAATTATATATCTGTTTATGAACACAATATTGATTCCTATAATGAAGCACACCCTGGAGCTAAATTAAGATATAAAGACGTATTATTTAGACTTCTTAATATAAATGAATCTCAATATGAAAAGATTGTAAAACAAGCTAATTCAAATGAAGAATTTAAAGGTTTAGCACGCAGTATTCTTACGAAATTTTATGGAATACAACCCGATACTATTTATGGTAAAAATATTATGTATGGTGCCTCATTTAACGTTAATAGTAAAGATATTGAAGCAGGTTTTATAGCTGATATTTCTGAAACTGTAAATGTTATTCTAATAGCCTTTATTGTTATGTCGCTATTGATTTCCATTATAATATTAATTGTTATCACTAATATTATGATTGCCTCAAATCAAAGAGCAATAGCTACGTTTTCAGTTTTAGGTTATACTAATCGTGAAAAGATTTCACTATTCTTTGCTAACTTTGTTCCGACTATAATATTTGCTTGTTTATTAATGATACCTGCAACATTACTATTGATTTCGGTATTTAATGCATTTATGATGGCTACATCTCAAATTGTCTTGCCACTTGTTTTACACTATTCAACAATTATTATCTCAGCAGCAATTTGCTTAACAGTGTTTATTCTGACCTCGATGGCTACTTGAAAGAGTTTAAATAAAATTAAGGCCATTGACACCTTGAAAGGAAAATAATGTGAAGAAGAAATAAAAAAGTTGAATCTAAAAATGAAGATTTAAATGTTTCCATGAATAATAAAAAAGAGACATCAATAGCTTCGAATGCTGATGGAATATCAGGACATCCATTAGATAGTGCAACGCTAAAAAAATATAAATTAGCAAATAATAAACCTCGAAAAAAAGATGGATTAGAAAAGGAAAAGAATAGCGATGGCAATATTGTTGAAGTTTTTGATGTTAAGAAAACTTATTTATCAGGAAACGTTGCAACCGATGTTCTAAAAGGTGTATCTTTAACCATAAAAAAGGGCGAAATTGCAATATTGTATGGTAAATCAGGGTCAGGAAAATCGACGCTTTTAAATATAATAAGTGCACTAGATAGACCAACTAGTGGTAAGGTTATTGTTAATAATATAAATTTGCCTTATCTAAATGAATCCAGACAAACGCTATTTAGACGTGATAATATTTCATTTATTTTTCAAAACTATAATTTATTGCAAAATCTAAATAGCTATGATAATGTTGAGACCGGCGCTTATTTGCAGAAGGACAAGTCAAAACATTTGGATATTAAGAAATTATTTAAGGATTTCGACCTTGAAGAATGTATGTTTAAATACCCTTCACAAATGTCGGGTGGTCAACAACAACGTGTTTCTATCCTAAGAGCAATAGCTAAAAATTCTGATATTCTTGTTGCTGATGAGCCAACCGGCGCTCTTGATGAGAAAACAGGATGAATTGTTTTAAAAATTCTTCAAGAAATCAACCGCGATTATGGAACTACGATAATTATTGTTTCACATGATGCTGATGTTGCACAAATTGCGGATAAAGTTATTTATCTTGAATTAGGACATATTAAGGATATAAAACATCAAGAACGAAAATGATTAATAAAAAAGGAAAAAGAAAATTAAAATGATTATAACTATATTATTTATTATATTTGGATTAATACTATCAACTGCTATTATTACTCTATCAGCATTTTTGCTATCAAAGAAAATTAAAAAATCTTACATAGTATCCTCATATTGCATGTTATCATCGTGTTTACCAATATGGATCGCTTTATTTATCTCTGCATTCACATTGACGAAAATAGTATTACTTGTATTCATATGTATTACGCTAATATTAATAATTGTTTCAGCAATTGTATTTGGTATTGCTAGAATAAAAGTTGCTACTCAAACCAAAAAAGAAGAATAGCTGAAAAAAGAGCGTAATTAGTTGAAGAAAAAAAGCCAGTAATAAACTGGTTTTTTATTTTAATTTAAGAAAATCTTAATTATTTATCATCGTTGTTAGAAACACTTTTTATAATGTCGATACATGAGCCAAAGTGATATGGAACTGCAATTTCTTTAATGTTTTTTCAATCACTTCCAAAGATGTTTCTTAAATAATTTTGATATTCACTTATAACATGAAGTTTTAGCCCATCTTTTTCAAAAATACGAATATTATAGTTAGTATTTGTTAATCATTTTGTTAGAAAAAAATGATTAATTATTGGTGATGTTATAACAAAACCTTCATACATATCATCGTTTAGATCATTTACTAAATCCTTATAGTTTATCGATTTTTTTAAAGCCTTTAGGAATTTAGAAATAATAATTTTGTTTTTAATTTTAGGAATATTTGAATAATTCATAGTGGCATAATATTGTATAAAGCTTTTACTTTTATTAGAAAATTTATACATCTTTTTTATTTTCTTAATTGTTGTGGGAATGATTAAATTAATATCAACAAAAGGGCAATCATTGTATATATTTTTACTATCTTCAACAAATTTATTTTGTAACGAATAATAGTCAGAGTGTTTGACCGAATCAATTACCTTGTGTGGATATAATTGTCTTAGTTTTTCATATGATTCAAAAGTCATCATTACTTCATAATGATCAGTTTCATTTCAATATTTCAGGTTATTAACCACTGCTAAAAGACTATTAAAATCAAGACTATATCAGAGCTCATGCTTACTACAAATATTAATAAATTCTTTCAAGATGTCAAGTTTATGGTTAAAAATTTTAGTCATATTTTAAAATTATAATTTAAATTTATTTTTACCTTAATTTATTTAATTTGCTAATTCTCTACTAAATATTGCTTAAGCTGCCTGTGTTAACTTGGTTTTGTTGTTAGCAAAATATATGTAAAAAGTGGTAAAATTTTGTTATCTTATTTAATTAATTAAATATGAATATTTTTATTTGTACATTACTATATTCAGAATGAAAGGCAAATATGTCAGAAAAATTTAAAAAACAAATAACCACTGAACAAAAAGCTAAGAGAAAAAAGGTCATTTGAGGAACTTTTTGAGCAACCGCCATTTCAGCTGTTTTAGCAGCTGGTATTTCTATTCCACTTGTTCAAGCTTCGAAGGCCCTACCTGCTCCAACTCCGATATTGGATGAAAAAAGCTCAATTATTAAAATCATTCAACCAGATGGTTCTATTAAAACTTTAACGTATGGCGAGCTAGACAAAAATCCTACTCTAACAAATAAAAACAAAAATATTTTTGATTCTATTGAAAAAAACATTGCCAAATATCTTTATGAGAAAGAGTATGAGGCTTCTTTATGATATCAAGCAGTTTATAATGCCGACAAAGCAAAAACAGATGAAAAATCTTTTGCCCTAGATTCGATTGATAAAATTAAAGAAAAAGTGCAAAAAGAAATTGATGATTTAAAAAGACAGTATCAAAAGCAATACGGCCTTGAACAAAAATGAGAAGAAAAATTCTTAGAAGAGATTTCGAAGCCATCATGAGGATCATCAAAAAATGAGAAACAAGCTTTGGAATACCGAGTTAATTTAGAAATCAACAAAAATGCTTATCGTAGATATAAAACCGAAGTTAATACTGATTGAACATATAATGAATTAAAAAATGGTATCCTAGCCAATAAAGATGTTTTTTATGAATACAATGGCAAAAAAGTTGAAATAGCTAAAAAAGGCCAAAAAATATTTTTGCCTTTTGCTCATGAAAACAAAAATTATGTATTGCCAGCAGAGGATTCGATTGAGTCACAAACAAATTCACAAGCTTCAATCAAAATTCCGATGTTTGTTACAACATCATTTGTTAAGGAATTTAGAAATCCTGAAAGATTTATCAAGCCATGAATCGACAGAAAACAAGCCATTTTATCAGAATTTTCATTATCTGCTCATCAAGATACAACTGGTGCTGAAAAACCATGGGTTGTAACAAAGGCTGAAATAATTAATCTTCTTAAGTTTTCAGCATATCCGCAAGATAATACGCACAATAAATTAAAACTTGCAATTGATGCATTAAATGATTTTAGAGGATTTAGCACATTAATAAAAAATGATAACATTACTTCAGATGATGAAAGACATGCAAAAAATGACCAGACATTAATTGAATATTTATCAGCCGATAAGGCAAATGCTTCAAAATTTGGATCAAAGGGTTTTGTTAATTTAAAACAAGCAATTTCTTCAAGTGAACCATCTTCATACTTTGGGCTACTATCAATTTTACTAGGTGACGCACAAACTGATAAAGGTATTTATAAATATACTGAAAAGAATGATTTGTTTAAGGATTTAAAGAAAAAGCTAATTGAGGTTTTAAAATCGCTTAGTGGTTATAGTAATCTTGAAACAGAATTTAAGTCAAAACTTGAGAATGCATTGAATGCAGATCCTGCTTCAAAAGAAAAAAAAGCTGATTATGTTGAAGAATATGCTAAGTATAATAACGAGGTTGAAAAAATAATTAATAACCTTGAAGATAAGGAATTTAACAAATTATTTGGTAATGCATTTAAAGATGTATTTGTTGAAGGTAATAAGGACAATAAAATTAACGCTATTTACAAGGTTGGTGAAAATTTTGTTTCAGTATCTCCAAAAGGTATATTAATTCAAAATTTACACAAGTTTGATACAGTGGAAGCCGTTCAAAAATTAATTGTTAAAGATTTAGCAATTAAATCAAAAGCAAATTACAAAAATACATTTACTAGTGAATTATTTAATTTAAATACTATTTTTGCGAATATATTAGATACTACATATCAAATCAACGATCTTCTTTCACAAGATACATTCAAAAAATATTTAAAACAACAAAAATTTACTCCTATTGATTCGGATAAAGAAAAAAACTTTGATGATGCAGATATTAAAGGAGCTTTAAACTATATTTCAACACTAGAGCAAACAAATAAGGCAACTATTGTAAATAAAAAATATGGTCAAATAAAAGATTTTATTAAGAAACAAATTAATGATAATCTTGTAGCTGACTTCGAATATGATACAAATACAAATAAATTTATAATTAAACCACATGATAATAAAGATATTATTTCTTATTTATTTGACATCATAGTTAAATATGTTTTAGAATAGAAAAATTTTTATAAGGAAAGGAAAAAAATGAAAAAACTTTCAAAAGTATTGCTTAGTTTATCACCTCTAATATTTTCTGGTGTTCCATTACTAGTATCATGTGCAAATAATAAATCACAAAATAATGCTGAAACCCCGGGTTATCAATCAGGTTTTTTAAAACAGCAAACATCAAAGAATCAAATGATTTTATCAGTTGTTGATACATATCTTGAAAAATTTTATGTTAATGATTTAAAAAATATTAATCAAAAAGACAAAATTGCTTTTGCGATTGAAAATAAAAATAATCAGCTTCATAAAGATTTATATGACTTATTTAAATATTATGCTTCTGTTTCACTAAATACTGATGCTCAAAAGTTTTGAAATCTAAAACATGATTTTATTCGATTAAATATTGATACTAGCGCCTATAATCCAGCCCCTGAAAATATTCCTAGCGAAGATGAATTTATATTTTTAATGAAGAATTCTAAGTTCTTGCAGGAAAATCTTAGATTAGAGTTAGAAAAAATGCTAGTTTCTAAAATTTATCTATTAAAATCAAGAGATGAGTTTAAAAAACTATCCGTTAATCAAAATGGCCTAGATAAATATCAAGTAAGTCTCGAAGAGGAAATAAAGAAAGATTCAACTACATTGTTAAAAAAAGATATTTATGATGCCCTTGATTTTTCAAGTAATAATCTTTATTTAATTAAGTATCTTCTTGAAAACCCCCTTATCCAAAGATGATCATTTACTGATACAAAAGATATGAATTTAAGAATTGGTAAGGCAAATATTTCAACCTTTAACGATTTTAACAATCTAGCATCATATAATCCTAAAAAAACTCAACAGTATGATTACAATCCGGTTGCCAAACATCCCGAATATATTTTAAAAACTGGTGCTTCAGAAGGATTTGAACTTAAAACATTAAGAGCATTTAACGGAATTGTTGCTAATTCAGAAACAACAGGCGATTTATCAAACTCATTTTACACAGCCAAAAAATTTACTTCACCTGTTTTTGGTTTTGTAGATCCAAAAACTAAAAAAGTATTAGACCAGGACTATTTTAAATTAGCAAAAATTCTTGCTCAAGAAAAGAAGTTACCAAAAATTAAGGCCACAGCATCGCTTCAATCTAAACAAGATAAGGAAGAAAATTTAAAAGTATTTAATGCTAAGGATATTGAATTCGAAGGCCTTACAAGACAAAATGATAATGAAAAAGTATTTACTAAAGAAATAACTTTAGAAAACAAAAAATATACCCTTATGTTTGAATTAAAAGACTCGATAACTTTTAGTGGTCAAATTCTAAGAGCACCAATGAGATTAAGTATTAAGGAACTTGGATCGAGACATTATTATGATTTTAGTGCTGAATTAGAATATAAGGATAAGAAATTTATAGACCAAACTAATGCAAATGATTATAACCTAGATAAGTATCCAACATTTATCGATGTTATTAATGATAAAAAAATTGATGCTTCATATGTAATTAAATTAGCACCATTATATTTATCTAAAAAAGTAAAAAATCTAAAAAATGAAATTGTTGATAAGAAAATTTTTACTTTTGAAAATACCCCATGAAATGATGCAACGCAACAAAGTATTATTGCTAACTATATTGTTGTCTCAAAAGGAAACACTTTGTTTAGAGAGGCTAATAAATACATAATAGACAATCTAGGATTTAAGTTAACAGAGCTAAACCCGATTGTTTTAGAATTATTTAAAGTGGAAGGATTAATTTAAAAAAAAGAAAATTATGGAAAAAGATACATTCCAGAGAATTATTGATAGAGAAATACCCGCAACAATTATTTATGAGGATGCTGATGTTATTGCTTTTCTAGATATTGATCCAGTAGAAAAAGGCCATTTCTTGGTTGTACCAAAAGAGTTTTCACAAAACTTATATGATATCGAAGAGGAAGACTTGGTTAAATTGGTTAAAAAAGCTAGAAAATTAGCTTTATTACAAACAGATAAGCTTAATGCTTCTGGTTTCAAATTAGTTATAAATAATAATGAAGCTGCTGGACAAGCAATTTTTAGAACACATATTCACATCATTCCTTATTACGATTAGGATATTATTTTGAAAGATTATATAAATTTATGGAAAGAAAATATTCAGAACAAGAACAAATAAGAAGAAACAAAATTTCAATCTTAGCGCAAAAAAATATTAGAGCATTTAATTCAACTATTAGACCAACAATTTCATCGCAAGAAATAATGAAATTGTATGAAAGTAAAACAAGAGAAGCAATTGATGCTGAAAATAAATTTGTTGTTTTTAATGGTAGGGTTGTCGCTCAACGTGGTCCTTTTTTAGTATTACAGGACCGCAATGGTAAAATGCAAATTTATATTGATAAAAAAATATTAGATGAATTTTCTCAAGAAGTTTTAAAACAATTAGATCTAGGTGACATTATTAGTGTTGAGGGATTTATCTCTAAAACCCATACTGAAGCATTAATGATCAAGGCCTCAAAACTTGTTTTATTAACAAAGTCATTAAAGCCATTACCTGATAAATACCATGGTTTAGTTGATGCAGAAGAAAGACGTAGACATCGTTATGTTGATACAATAGTTAATGAAGAATCAAAAAATACTTTTATCTTAAGAACCAAAATTATTAAAGGTGTACGTGAATTTTTTGATAATTTAGATTATCTCGAAGTTGACACTCCTGTATTGCAACCAATATTGGGTGGAGCTGCAGCTAGACCTTTTAAAACATTTTATAATGCTTTAAACCGTGAATTCTATTTAAGAATAGCCACAGAATTGCCATTAAAAAAATGTATTGTTGGTGGTCTGGAAAGAGTTTATGAAATTGGACGTATTTTCCGTAACGAAGGGGTTGATAGTACACACAATCCTGAATTTACCTCAATTGAATTTTATGAAGCATATTCAGATATGTGAGGAATGATGGAAAGAACGGAAGGCGTATTTAAACACTTAACCACAAAGTTAAATATTAAAAATGTTAAATTTAACGGCTATGAAATAGAATTTAAATACCCTTTTGCAAAGATTAATATGGTTGATGCCGTTTCACAAAAAATAGGAATTAATGTCCGCAATTTAAGTGATGCTCAGGCCCTTGAATTAGCTAAACAACATGGAATCAAGACGCAAAAATATTATAAGTTAGGTCACGTTATTAATGAACTATTTGAGAAATATATCGAAGAAACATTAATACAACCTACATTTGTTTATGGTCATCCCATTGAGATTAGCCCCTTAGCATTTAAAGAATTAGATGATGACCGTTTTACACAAAGAGCAGAATTATTTATTGGAACCAAAGAATTTGCTAATATGTTTACTGAGCTTTCAGATCCTATCGATCAGCTAGAAAGATTTGAGTCCCAACTTGAAGAAAGAGAAAACGGTAATGAAGAAGCAAACGAAATTGATTGAGATTTTGTTAACGCTTTAGAATATGGTCTTCCGCCAACAGGTGGCTGCGGAATTGGGATCGACCGTTTGGTAATGCTTCTAACTCAAAATGATTCAATTAGAGATATTCTCTTATTTCCACAATTAAAAGAAATAAAATAATTTTAAATAAAATATGTTCCACAATAAAGGACATATTTTATTTATTTAAAAATGTGTTAATATAATATAACTAAAATAAACTTATGGGAAATAAAACGTTTACTCAAACAATCAAAGAAGAAATTATAAATAGACCATTAAAAAAACAAGATAAATTAAACTTGTTAAGTGGTGTTTTTGCTACGTCAAAAATAGAAGAAAATGCTTTTAAATTAATCATTAATAATAAAATAATATTTGAATTTATTAAGCAGCTTTTAGTAGAACAATCAATTCCTTATTTTTTAGAGAGAAAAAATGAATTTGTTATTGAAATTGCAGATTTTTATAACGGAAAATTAAAATATGAACGTGAATATTTTTCTGGCATCTTTTTGGCATCGGGCTCAGTCTCAAATTTTGAGAGTTCTTCAAATCATCTTGAATTGAAGTTTTATAATTTTGATAACGCTTTACAATGTTTGACTATACTAAATAAATATAATCTTGAATTTAAATTATTAAAAAGAGAAAATAAATTTTTAATTTATTTAAAAAAAATTGAACATATTTGTGATTTTTTAAAAGCCATTGAAACGGTTAATTCATATTATCAACTTGAAGAATATAAAATTGAACGAGATTATTTTAATAATATAAATCGCATTACAAACTTTGATATATATAATCAACAACGAATTGCTAATGCTAATATCCAGTTTTTAGAAAACTATGATTTTGTGCAAAAAAATAACCTAACATTCCTTTTTACTAAGCAGGAATTAGCTTTTTTTAAAATTAAAAAAAATAATCTTGATAGTAGTCTATCTAACCTGGTGGAACTATTGGCTAATAAAAAAATTTATAAGTCAAGATCATCATTAAATCATTCGTTAATAAAATTAAGAACATTTGTAAAGAAATATAGTTCAAAAAATGTTAAACTAGCTAAAACCTAGAAAATATAATATATTTTAAAATTAATTTGCATAAGTTTCTTAGCAATTTAAATGCTATTTTTAGGTCTAAAATCGAATGAATTGATAAAAATCCGTCGCTTTTATTAAATTAATAAAATTTAAAAAGTAGTAAAATTTATATTGTGAATTACACAAATCAAAACTCACATTTCACAACTGAACAATAACGATTAGTTTTCTGATCGTTATTGTTTTTTGTTTTTAAGTAAAAAAATGAAAGGATAAATAATGAAAAGAAGTAATAAAATTTTATTCTCATTAAGTGGTTTATCACTTTTTGCAGTCCCTATGTTTTTGGCATCATGTGGTCCTTCACATTCTAGTGCTAGATATGACCAAGTTTATGATGGCAAATTAAAAATTGCTACTGGTTTTTCTGAAAATAATGTTCAAGGTATTGGATTAAAAACCATTGTTAGTGAATTTAACAAATGATTAAAATCTGGTTCAGCTGAAGAACAAGCTAAAAAGACTGAAAAAGGTTATTTACCTGTTGAAATCGTTTTTACACCAAATGGTTATTCAACAAATGCCTTAGAAACTAAATTAAGTGCAAAAGAAACAAAAGAATTTTGAAATATAATGATTAACTACCCAACTGCTGCATCTATATTGGCAAAGTTGGACATGAATTTGGCTTTACCAAATGATGTTTATGAAAATTTGAATATTGCCGAAGCATTTAAGCATGTTAATGATGAAATTGGCGGTAATCTAGAATCAAAAGAAAAATGAGTAGTTCCATTTTCAAGATCTTCTGAAATGCAATCAGTTAATAAAGTTCTTTTAGGTAAATTATTAAAAGAATTAAAAGAAGCTGGTGTAAAAATGGGCGAAGATGCTTCAACTACAAAAGTTAAAGAATATATTGATTATTATGGAAAGACATCGCAGAGTGATGCTAAATATGTAGACGCTGAGTGAGCAAAGAGCAAAGCTACTGATATGGAAGCTGCTAAAAAAAGTATCTTAGAACTAAATTTAACACTAGATGACTCAATTTTTCAAGAATATGATAAGTTAATTAATTTTGCTATTGCTGCCAAAAAATTATATCCAAGTGATTTAAATAAACCTATTTTAGGCATTGACTCATTAGCATCAGCTGTTAATGTTATGAATGTTGCTATCACTAAAGGCAATGCAAGTGCACAATATATTAATCCTTCATCAGGTCATGATCTTACTGGTGGGTATGATTATGAATCATTTAAACAAAATGGTACATTCCAAAATGAATTATTTAAAAAAATAACAAAAACTATTTTTGATGGCATTAAATCTGGAGCAGTTTGAATTGGCGGTGGTGGATCTTTTGGTTCAAGCTTATTAACTAAACATAATATGGCAATAAGCATTGGTTCAACAGCCGGATACTCACATACATATATAAGTGGTGATACAGAAACAATAAATTATATTAAGGATCAAAAAAATAAAGTTGAAAAATTATATGAACTTGTAAATAAAGGCGATAAAGATGGCAATGATGTTGTATTAAAATTCAAATCAGGAAAACATATAAATAGTATCTATGCAAATAAATTATCACAAGGTACTACTGTTAGCCAATATGATAAACAATTAGTATCTGATGAAGTCGGGATAAAATTAGCTGATGAATTTAAGAAAAATAATAATTATCGCTTATTAGCCGGAAGCGTTGAAAACAATAACCTAGTTTTATCAAGTACACTAAAAATTGCACTTAGTGCTGAAGAAATAAAGAAAGTAGTTCCATTAGGTACAACATTTGTTAATGATGGAAGTTCATATGTATTAGTTGATAAAACTTTAATTTCACAATTAGAATTGAGCGCTGATAAATTATTGAATTTTAAAGATGCTGATTGAATTAGTACTCCATTGGTTAAAGATGCTTCTAAAGATAAAAAATCAGTATTTATTCAAGGACCTTCACTTGTTTTGATTCATGCTAATGAAAAAGAAGATAATGCAACCCAATTATTTGTGCAATGATTGTTTAATACAAAATTAACATCAATAAGTTTTACAAATAAAGGCAAACCTACTGAATACAAAGATGTTAAGCCAATTGAAGCATTTAATTACTTTAGTAGCTATATTTCGCCAACTGCAGATTACATTAATCAAGATGTAAAAAAAATTAGAGGTTTAAATAAAGCATCAAAAATTGCATTTGAAAACTTCAAAAAAATCCAAACAAACAGCAATGAATACCAACCAGCAGAAGACGTTTATTCAACATCTTCTGATAAACTAAGAGAATCAATTGGTTCCGCTGGTAGAGCTATTGTTAACAAGGTTTTAAATAAAAAACCAGTTAAATTCGAAGATTTTATTAATGAAATTCTTAAATTATTTGCATAATATCAAAATAAAAAAATACAAAATTTTTGTGTTTTTTTAACAAAAGGGAAGAAATGAAAAAAATAAAATTATTTTTATTAGCACCAATTTTTACCTTTCCACTATTGTCCGTTTCTTGTCAAAATGAAAAAACAAAAGAATACTATGATAATTTAAAATTAAATGCTACTTTTTTATTTGAACCTAGCAATTATCACAGTGTTGGAAAAACATTAGATAATGTTATTGAAACTGAAATTATTGATGATGTGGAAAAAGGGACAACTAAAAAAATCGCTTTATCATTATGAGAAAACTTTGGGGCTGTTGAGGGGCAAGTAACTCAAGTATTTGATGGTGATACTATCGAAGTTACAATCAAAAAAAATCTGACCTCAAAAACAACCTTTGAGAATGGACAAAAAATTAAGATTAGAATTCCATTAATTGATACTTTAGAGCAAAATACTAAGGGTACAACAGAGCGTGAAAGAAAATTATCAAATCTTGATAGTGCTTATGTTGAGAATATTCTTCAAGGTAAAAATGTAAGACTAGTATCTGATAATTGGTCTAATAATTCATATAGTAGATACGTTGCATATGTATTCTTTGGCGATTCATTTGAAAAAAACTTTAGTATTGAAATGTTGGCTAATGGTTGGACATTACCAAGAATTGACGCTTTAGATTTTAAAACATTTGTTAATGATTATGAAAAAACCGAAAAGAGCGCAGTATTGTCTTATTTATTACCTTATGCTGCAAGGGCTTTTAATGACGGATATTTCAACAATAAAGGATTTTATGCTAAAGAAGGTGTTAATATTTCTGTTGGCGGTCAAGACCTTAACCTTAAATTTAAATTGCCAGTTGATTTGTCAAAAGAATATCAAGCTCATGGCTCTGATTTGATTAATGATGCATATCAATTTATGTATCCATTTAATATTGAGAAAAAAAATAAACAAAAATTTGTTAATCCACAAAATAATATTTTTGAATTTTTAGGAACTAAACAATCAAAGAAAGAAGTAAAATAAATGAAAAAGGAAAATAAAAAAATAACGCAAAGCCATATTCACGGTTTTTCTCAAGAACGTTATCAGGCTAAAAAATTAGTTCCTGCGATCGAAGTCAAGGATTTAGTCATTGACTTTGGTGAATCACTAGCTGTTGATAATGCTTCTTTTGCGATTGAAAAAGGAGAGTTAGTTACATTACTAGGCCCTTCAGGTTCAGGTAAAACTACTACTCTGAATGCCATTTCTGGATTATTGCGTCCTACAAGTGGAAAGTTATTTTTCTCTGGTGTAGATGTTACAAAGTTTTCACCTCAACAAAGAGAATTGGGGTTAGTGTTCCAAAATTACGCTTTATACCCTCATATGACTGTTTATGATAACATAGCATTTCCACTATTGAATGATAAACACTGAAAAGAAGAAATTATTGAAAAATCAAAATTAGCTCAACAAAAAATATTTGAACTAATATTTAAGTTCTATGGTGTTTCTGAAGAACTTATTTCTGAAACAAGAACAAAACTATACCACACTATTGATAATCCGCGCGAAACAAGAAATTATTTAACTGAGTTAAAAACACAATATAACAATATTATTGATAATGAAGTAAATAACTATAATTTCATTGTTACTAAAAAAACAGCTATCTTATCTAATCTAACTAAAAAAGTTTTAAAAGATATTAAAGATGTTAGGGAAGAAACAAATAAGTTACTTAATGACTTAGAAATTGAACGCGCTGCAAGAATAAGTGAAATTAAAGAACAAATTGAAATTATGATGGTTAGAGATAAGTCAGGGTGTGGCGACTTATTTGAAAAGCAAAAGAGTATTATAGTTGAATTTTCTAACAAAAGAAAAGAAATTAAACAACATCTTAAAGAAAAAATTAAGAATCTTAAAAATGAGTATGTTAAAAGATATAATGAAAGCAGACTTGAATATACTCAAAAGGTCAATGAAGCAAAACAAATTTTGAGAGAAAAAATTGTTGTTCAAAAGATCGATCCTATCGGAATGCAAATTAAGCAAATTAAGGAACGTTTAAAACATACGAAGATTGAGACGGAAACAGTATACAAAGAAGCTATTCGTTCTTTAATTATTCCAATTTTAGAAAGCAATAATATAAAAACAAGAAATTTAAAGAAGTCATTAAATGAATTAATTGCTTTATTGCCAGACGATTTACAAAAAGAAATTAGAATTTTAGGCAAAGATGTTTTAACAATAGAAGAAGCAATTATTAGAGATGTTTTAGATGTTGCTCAAAGAGTTGAAATTACTAAAAATTTACGTAAGAGACCAACGCAGTTATCAGGTGGGCAACAACAACGTGTTGCTATTGCTAGAGCTATTGTTAAGAAACCAAAGATTCTTCTATTGGATGAACCTTTATCAAACCTTGATGCTAAGCTACGTGTTTCTACAAGAAAATGGATACGTTCTATTCAACAAGAACTTGGAATTACAACAGTCTTTGTTACCCACGATCAAGAAGAAGCTATGTCTATTAGTGACAAAATTATTTGCATGTCTACTGCCAAAGTTCAACAAATTGGCGCTCCAATGGAACTTTATTTAACGCCTAAAAATGAATTTGTTGCTAAATTCCTTGGTGTTCCTGAAATGACTATTTTTGAAACACCAATTAAAGATGGATATGTATATTACGAAGGACAAAAATTAATTAAAGCCCCTGAAAATTACAAAAAAGCAACTATTGACTTAGGATTTCGCGGTGAATCGTTGGTTGAAGACGAAAACGGAATTATTACTGGTGATATTAAATTAGTTGAATATCTAGGAAAAGAAATCCAAGCCCAAATTTATATAAAATCAATTGATAAGATTGCTAATGTTTTCCTTTCAGCTAAAACAAAATATGAAATTGGTGAAAACGTTAGATTAAGTATTAAAAGAAAAGAATTGTACCATTTGTTTGATGTTGATACAAAGGAAAGAGTTTAATGAACACTTACTTTTGAAAAAAATATCGTATCAAAAAGACAGGGGAAGCTCTAAGTATATTAAATACTAAAACACCATTTTGAAAACCATTTTTATTGATGTTGCCTTCCTTAATTGCCTTGGCGTTTATGATTATTATTCCATTTATTCTTGTTATTATTGTATCATTCCGTGCCCCAACATCATTTAGAGGATTCGGATGATCAATAGCAAATTATTATCAAACAAAAGGAAAAGCAGGGGTTTTTAATGATCCTAAATTTGATGTAGCAGTTGTTAATTCATTGCTATATGCCGTTGTAGCTCTACCAATAGGGCTTTCAATATCAATATTAATAAGTTCTGCTATTACAACAGTAATTAGAAGATATGCACGTAGTTTTTGACAAACTGTTTTCTTCTTACCATACATGACTGGTGCTGTAGCTGTTTCGCTAACATTCTCAGCTATTTTTGGTAAAACAAGTGAAGGTGCTATCTTTCCGCTGTTGTATGGTTCAGGTAATAGATGAAATCCCTTTATAGTGATCTTGATCCGTGGGATTTGAGGAGGATTAGCCTTTCAAGTGTTAATTCTAACCACATCAATGTTATCAGTTAATCCTGACTTATATAAATCGTCAGCAATTGATGGCGCAAGTAGTGGGTCTCAATTCTTTAAAATTACCCTACCTTCAATTCAAAAAACAATTTCATTCTTATTTACGATAGGAATTATTAATGGTATTAAGGTCTTTCCGTTGGCCTTATATAATAACGATGCCTCAGCTTCTATTACAGAAAATGGTAGTACGTTATTGCTTTACATTTTTCAAGCAACAAAATCTGGAGAATTCGGAAGAACCGCTGCTGCTTCAGTGTTCTTATTTATACTAGGTACCTTAGTTTCATTTACATTGAAGAAATCAGTATCATCAATTTTTAAACTAAAAACTAAATTGGGAGAAAGAAATGTTATCAACAAGCTTAAAGCTGAGATACAAAAGAGAAAAATCAGCTTTAAAATCTAAACAAGAATTAATGTCCAAGCCTTATTCAACAACAAATGTATGAGGCAAAATATTCTCTTGATCATTTAAAATTACTATATTAACATTCTTTAGTTTCTTAGTTGTTCTTCCGTTTTACTTTATGATTGAGCAATCGCTTGTTGACCCAAGATTTTATGGCCAACCAGGTTCAAAGATTGCTTGATGACCATTTGATTATGAAAAATTCTTGTCAAATGGTAAAGAGTTTGGCGGCAATTTGGGAACTAGTTTTTACTTTAGTAATTTCCTACAATCACTACAGGAAGGTTATCTACAAGCACTAGTATTCACAGCTGGATTTACAGCTTTATCTGTTGTTGTCAGATTATTCTTTGCAACTACACTTGGTTATGCATTATCTCTTAGAAATTGAAGAGGAAAAAATGCATTTTTCGGAATGCTATTATCATTGTTAGTTATTCCTGAAATTACTTTATTGTCTTTACAATATACGTTAGTTTCTAAAGCCGGTTGAATCGGTACTAAAAATCCATTAATTATTATTTCAATGGTTGTCCCATTTGCTACATCAATTTTTAATGCATATATGTATAAAAACGCTTTTGAAGCTATTCCAAATTCAGTTAAGGAATCATCAATGCTTGACGGGGCAAGTGGAATTAAGTACTTCTTTAATGTAGCTTTACCTATGGTTAAAGCCACAACATGAACAGTTATTATTTTGACCGCTCTTGCTTCATGGAATTCATATACATGACCTGCATTATTGTGAGATGCAGCACCTGGTAAAACTGCTGGTTATTATGCACCAATTAACTTATGATTATTTACAACCGGTAGAGTTGAAGTAGATGGTGGCGAAGCACAAATAATTTTATCGGTAAGAATGGCTGCTACAATTTTAGCTATTTTGCCTATGATGATTGTGTACTTTGTTTTAAGAAAGAGAATTATGGCTGCTATTTCTAGACAAGGAAATGCAACAAAAGGATAAACTATGGATTATAAAAATTACAGTATTATAAATGATCAACAAAAAACAAAAAAAGTTGGAAAAAGAGTTTTGAGTTTTGTAGGAATTTTAACAGTTGTTGTTGCTGGTTTAGTTATACTAGGATTCATAATCTATGGTTTAATTGTTGGTGTAACTAATATATTCACTCAAGACACATTAAGATTATTGAGTTAAAATAGAATATACAAAATCTAATTAAAACAGATCTTTATAATAGGTCTGTTTTAATTTGTCTATTTTTTGCTAAATTTAATATAAAATATTAAATTATGAAATTTTTTAAATTCAAATCAACTGAAATGCGTATTGCAGAGCAAACATTAAAAAAAGTTAATCAATTAGAAGAAAGTATTGCCAAATTAAGCGATGAGGAACTGAAAAATAAAACAATTGAATTTCGCGAAAGAATTAGGTTAGGCGAGAGTCAGGATGATATTAGACCTGAAGTTTTTGCCGTTTCACGTGAAGCAACAAAAAGAATTTTAGGCAAAAGACCTTATGATGTGCAAATGATAGGTGGTATTATTCTTGACTTAGGTTCTGTTGCAGAAATGAAAACAGGTGAGGGAAAAACTATTACATCTATCGCCCCCGTTTATTTAAATGCTATTGGCGGCAATAGTGTTATTGTTTCAACAGTTAATGAGTATTTAGCAGAACGTGATGCTGAGGAAATGGGGCAAGTTTTTAAATTTCTCGGTTTAAGTGTTGGTATTAATAAAGCACAAATGCATACTAATTTAAAAAGAGAAGCTTATGCATGTGATGTTGTTTATTCGGTTCATTCAGAATTGGGTTTTGACTATCTAAGAGATAATATGGTTATGTCAAAAGAAGAAAAAGTTCAGAGAGGGCTTGATTATATTTTATTGGATGAGGTTGATTCTATTCTAATTGATGAAGCTAAAACACCATTGATTATATCCGGTGGTGATCATGAAGAAAGTACAATGTATACTATTGCAGATTTATTTGTAAGAACATTAAACCAAAATGATTACTTTATTGACGAAGAAACAAAATCTGTTTATCTTACTGATGAAGGAATTGAAAAAGCAAATAAATATTTTAATTTAAGAAATCTATATGATCTTGAAAATTCGGAGCTTGTTCATAGAATTCAAAATTCATTAAGAGCTCATAAAGTTATGAAGCTTGACGTTGAATATATTGTTAGAAATGATAAGATCGAACTCGTAGATTCGTTTACTGGTCGTATTATGGAAGGGCGCGCCTATTCCGAAGGTTTGCAGCAAGCAATTCAAGCGAAGGAAAGAGTTGAGATTGAATCAGAAACAAAGACACTTGCTACTATTACATATCAAAATTTCTTTAGATTATTTAAAAAAATTAGCGGTATGACTGGTACTGCCAAAACGGAAGAAAAGGAATTTATTGATATCTATAATATGCGTGTTAATGTTGTTCCAACAAATAAACCAGTTATTAGAAAAGATGAAAAAGATGAAATTTATGTTGATATGCATTCTAAATGAATGGCCGTTGTTAAAGAAGTAAAAAGAGCCTTTCAGCGTAAACAACCTATTTTGATTGGAACAGCACAAGTCGAAGATTCTGAGGTTCTGCATGAATATTTATTGCAAGAAGGCATACCACATACTGTTTTAAACGCAAAACAGGATGCTAGCGAAGCTGAAATAATTTCAAAGGCTGGCCAAGCAAGTGCTGTAACTATTGCTACTAATATGGCAGGACGTGGAACGGATATTAAGCCAACAAAAGAAGCTATTGAACATGGCGGTTTATACGTTCTAGGAACAGAAAAAGCCGAATCACGTCGTATTGATAATCAACTTAAGGGTCGTTCTGGCCGTCAAGGGGATATAGGTTATACTAAATTCTTTTTATCGTTAGATGACCAATTAATTTTGAGATTTTCTGTTCAAGATAGATGAAAGGAAATATTTAAGGAATATGGTTCAAATCCTATTCCTGGTGAATTAATTCGTTCAGCATTTTTAAAAGCGCAAAAGAAAATTGAGGGTTTTAACTATGATAGTCGTAAAAGTGTTTTAAATTTTGACGACGTTATTAGACAACAACGTGACCTAATATATGAACAACGCGACTTAATTTTGGAACGAGACGATTTGGGTTCAATTATATACAAGATGTTTAATGTGGCTGTTAAGCAAATTGTTAATAATCCTTATTTTGTTAAGAAAAATGACACAATGGATTTTGACAATTTTGCCGAATATCTAAATCGTAATTTTATGCTATTAACTCAGCATCAATTTGAACCAGGTGAAATTATAAAAATGGATCGTGAAGAGTTAAAAAATTATATAACAAATATCTGAAAAAAGGAATATGACCGTTTAAGACAAAACATAATTGAAAAATATGGTTTAACTTCATTAGTAAAATCAGAAAGAAATATTATCCTAAATGTTTTTGATTCAGGATGGCAAGACCATATTAATGTTATGGATAAATTGCGTCGTAGCACTCATTTAGTTCAGTATGCTCAAAAAAACCCATATCAAATTTACACTAAATTAGGTTCAAAAAAATTTAAGGAACTTACTGATAGAATAGCAATGGAATGTAGTATTAACTTATTGAATAACTATGAGGCGTTGCCTTCCTCAAATAGCCAAATTGATTTTCCTTGATTGGCAAATAATATTAATCCAAACAATATTCAAGAAAGCATTAATGCTGCAAATGAATTTATTAACTTTTTACTTGAATCAGAAAGAAAACGGCTAGTTTCTGAAGGAAAAAGTGCAGAAGAAATAGTTGAAATTCTTAATAATCAAAAGAATGAAGTTTTGCGTGAATTTAAACTAAAATTAGAGGGTTTTGATTCCACAACAAAAAGAACAAATTAAATTAATTTGTTCAAAAAAGTGGCTGTTTTGCCATTTTTTTATTTCTTAGTTTAATGATTGAATAACGAATTAAATAAAACTAATTTATGTTAGTGATATTTTCGCAATAAATATATTTTTATTAGATCAATGACGTAAATTAGAATAATGTTAAGTAGTAAAAAGTGCCTTCATAAATGCCTTGGTTTTGTCTAAATTTTGGTCATAATTAGAGCATTAATCGCGAAATTATGCCAAAACAAAAAAAAAAAAAAAATACTATAAAATATGCTTTATAAACTCAATTAAACATAAGGAGAAAAATGAAAAAAAGCAAATTACTTTTTCTAGGATTTTTACCTGTTTTGGCAACACCAGTTATAGCTCTATCATGTGCAAATCCTGCTAAACCAGAAAACCCAGAAAAACCAGCTGAACCAAAGAAACCAGAAAACCCAGAAACAAAGAAGCCAGAAACTCCAAATAAAGATAAAAATCAACAGTTTGGCGATAATATTAAAATTGTTTATGAAGATTTAAAGAAACATCATTCAAAAGAAGTTCTTACAGACTTAATAAAACAAAATAAACCAATTAAGGATCTATTAATTAAAAATGCAATTAAACTAGACTCAGTTGATTCAATCAATACTAACAATAATCTTATAAATAATATAAAAAATGAAGCACCAAAAATTGAAATTGATTTTGGTGATCCAACTAATGAAGAAATTAAGAATGTAATTGAAAACTTCTATTACAAGAATTTATATAAAGAATACGACAAAACTAAGGATGATGGCAATCATGGATTTGATTTTCCATTAGATGATGCATCTTATGGTGATTTAGATATTTTTTCAAAAAATAATGAAAAAGAACATAATGAACCATGGTACGAAGATGATGAACCTGGTATAGCAAAACCAATGCAATCCTTACCAAAAGCGCAATCTAAACAAGAACAAAAAAGTGATTCTAAACCGAAAGTTCAAGATTTAAGTGGGCCATCAAAATGAGATAATCTTTATGATCTTTTCTCAGGCGGAATTAAGGGTAAAGGTCCGATTATTGATATATATGACATCCCCGGTGAAAAAAAATAGAAATTCAAACTAAAAACCAGGTTCATTCTGGTTTTTAATTTGCTTAAGGAAAATATTTGTTTTTTTGATAACTAGTTTGTTGTTATTTATCATTATGTATAAGGCTTTTATAAATTATGAGGTTTTAAACATTTTATTAAAACAAAAAGATTAATCTAACTTAATGCAGTATCAAAAAAAATATTAATTTATAATTAGTTATTATGAAAAAAATCGGTGTTTTTAAAAATAACTTAGGATATGGTAATGACCTCTTTGTTTATCAAGATAAAGAGATGTTTAATTATTCAGTTGATACAATTTTATTAGGTAATTTCGTTTCAATTAATCGCAATGTATCGAATATGCTCGAGGTTGGTACAAATAATGGAGCATTATCAATCTTTATGGCCGCTAGATCCAAGAAAATAAAAATTGACGCAGTTGAAATTCAACCAAAAGCAGTTTTGTTGGCTAAGCAAAATGTATGTTTAAATAATTTGGAAGACCAAATAAAAATTTTTGAAGCTGATTTTAAAGAATATGCAAAAGATTATGCTTTTAAATGTGGGAATAATCTTGCTAAGAAATACTCTTCAATTGTTGCTAACCCACCCTACTACAATGAAAACTATAATCAAGTTAGAAAAACTGGTACATATGCGCAAAAACTGGCTACACATGAAATTAATTTAGATTTAGAAACACTTATTTCTTTATCTTCTAAAATAATTGAGCAAAAAGGTTATTTTAGTGTTGTGCTTCCAATTGCTAGATATATTGATTTAATATCATTATTGCGCAAATATAATTTTGAACCAAAAAGAGTACAACTAGTTTTCACTAGAATCAATTCTCAACCTAAATTTTGTTTAGTTGAATCACGATTTAACTCGGGTTGAGGCACGTATTTTGAACCAAATATTTATCTTCATAATGATGATAAAAACGATCATTCATATCGCCTAGAAACGCAAAAACTTTATATCCCAATGAAACAAAAAGGAGAAAAACATGAATAATTCAAAAAAAACATTTTATATAACTACTCCAATATATTATCCTAGCGGAAATTTACATATTGGTCATGTCTTAACAACGACACTGGCATGAGTTTTTGCAAATTATAAAAAAACTCAAGGATATGAAACTTTATTTGTGACCGGTATTGATGAACATGGTCAAAAAATTCAAAAAAAAGCTGAGGAATATAATTTGTCCCCTCAAGAATATGTTGATATTCAATCTCGGAAATTTATTGATTTATGAGGTTTATTGAAAATTAACTATGATTTCTACAGTCGTACTACAAGTAAACAACATGAACAAGCAATTATTAAAATTTTCGAAAAAATGTACGAAAAGGGATTTATTTTTAAAGATAAGTATGTAGGTCTTTATTCGGTTAGCGATGAAGAATTTTTTACTAAAACACAAGCTATCTATAAAGACGGAAGATATTACCACCCGACGTCAGGTCATGAGCTTCAAGAAATTAAAGAAGAAAGCTATTTCTTTGATATGAAAAAGTTGGAACCTTGAATAAATGAATTTTTTGATATAAATTCTAACTTTTTAACTAATAAAAATATTGCCAAGGAGCTAAAGAGTAATTTTCTTTCCAAAGGAATTGAAGATCTATCAATTACTCGGGTTTCCTTTGATTGAGGAATCAATGTACCTAAACAAAAAAATAATGATGAAAAGCAACATGTTATTTATGTTTGATTAGATGCATTATTCAGCTATTTAACTGCTTTGGGATATGAAACAAATAACGATGATAATTATCATAAATTTTGGCGTAATGGTAATGAACGTGTTCACGTTTTAGCGAAGGAAATTTCGCGTTTTCACTCAATTTACTGACCAATATTTTTAAAATCACTTGATATCAATCTACCGACAAAAGAAGTTGTTCATTCATGAATTATTACTCCCGAGGGTAAAATGTCAAAATCAAAAGGAAACATTGTGGAACCAATTCCCTTAATTAACAAATACGGAGCTGAGGAAATTAAATATTTCTTTTGTTCGCAGGTTAATATCGATAATGACTTTTCTTTTAGTGAGGAACTTTTAATTAACGTCCTAAATGCAGATTTGGCAAATAATTTTGGTAATCTTGTTAATCGTACTATCAAAATGGTTAATCAAAACTTTGCAAACGGTACATTCTTTGATAAGAATAATTTGCTTGAAATCGATCAAAAAATATTAGACTCATTAAGTGTTTATTATGAGGAATATAAAAAAGAATTTGATCAATTTCATGCTGATAAGGCAATTAAAAATGCTATTAATTTGTCTTCAAAATTAAATGAATATATAGATTTAACAAAACCATGATTGTTGAAGGAAGATTTAGAGAGACTTAATTGCGTTTTAAATACCTTGCTTAACGGGATTTATAGCATAGCCTTAATGTTATCTGTTGTCATGCCTCAAAAGATGAAAAAAATATTTAGTTTTATTAAGATAGATTTGATTAATTACGAACAAATAACTAATTTTGCCAAATTTGATAATTTGTATCCTGAGGCTAACGAGATCTTATTTGCAAGAGTTATTAAGAAATAAGACCATTTTTCATTTATAATATAATTGAAATTATGGAATATCTATAAAAGCAAAAAAGATTCTTTTTTATCAAAATAAGGAATTTAACAATAAGGAGAACAAGTGAAAAAATCAAATAAATTGCTATTAGCATTGACATCTATTTCGTTACCAGTCATTACAGGAGCTGCGTTGGTTTCGTGTTCAAATCCATCTAACCCAGGGCCTAAAAAACCAGAAAAACCAGCTGAACCAAGCAATCCGCATAGTCCCGGCAAACCTGGCGATCAAGGCAACCCTGAAAATAAGCCAAAAGAAAAACAACCTGGTAAGCATGAGACACCAGATCAAGGAAGTAATACTACTCCTCCAATAGTGAATCCCCAAAATCCCGGCGAAGGAAAGCAAGAAGATCAGTCAAGTAAAAATCCTCAACAAGATAATCCAAAACATGACAATAAAAAAGAAGAAAAAAATCCCCAAAAACCTGAACAAAAACCTGAACAAACACCCCTCCCAAATGATCCTATGGATAAACATGATGATAAACCAGAAAAGAATGATCAATCAAATATCAAAAAAGAAGATGATAATATACCAAATGATAAAAATGGCATTATAAAAAAATTTGAAGAGTTACTTGCCTATTATGAAAAAAAATGAAATGATGTTAATAAAAAGATTGATGATTTACAATCTAAACTTAATGGAGATGAAATAAATAAACTAACTAGAGAAAAAGTAGCTCAAGATAAAACAGAACTTTCCTTCTTGCTTAATTTAGCTAACGAAATAAATCTAAAAATTAATAGTAGATTCTCGGAACTTAAAGAAGAAAAAAGTATGCATAAAGATGTTGATGAAGAACTTCTTAGAAAAATAAAAGAACTTATAACGGAATTTTCAGAAAAAAAAGGCGATAAGTTAATTGAAGAATTTTCACAAAAAGCAAGAGCCAAAGCAGAAGAAACATGAACTAAGAACCTTGCAAAGCAGAAAGAATTATATGAAAAACTAACTAAGCTTCTAGAAAAAATAACGGATTCAGAAGCAAAAGAAGATTGGAAGAAAAATATCGAAGATCTTTATAAAAAATTGTCACTAACAGATGAATTATTGCAACAATTAAATAAAACCATTGAATCACAAAAAAAGTAAATTAAATAATAGAAAAGCAGCCTTGTTAATTTTGAAAAAGGTTGCTTTTAATGTATTTAATAATTACTCATAATGGCTAAATTTATCTAAATTTTTGATAAAATAAAACACATGAAATTTATAGATGAAGTTGATATTTTGGTTATTGCCGGAAAAGGCGGTGATGGGATCATTAGTTTTCGTCGTGAGGCTAATGTTGATAAAGGCGGTCCGGACGGCGGCGATGGAGGAAATGGAGGTTCAATATATTTTCAGGGCGATCCTGGGCAAAATACATTATTGCCATTTTACTACCAAAAAAAGATTGTTGCTAATGATGGAGAAAACGGCAAACCTAAAAATGCTTTTGGTAGAGGTGCTGATGATTTAATTGTTAAGGTGCCATTGGGTACTATGGTTTATAATGATGGCAAGTTAGTTGCTGATATTGTTACAGAAGAAAAATATCTGATTGCTAAAGGTGGTAAAGGTGGTAAGGGCAATTTAAGATTTAAATCATCAAGAAATACTGCTCCAAGAATTTGTGAAAACGGAACATTAGGTGAAAGATTTAATTTGCATCTAACATTAAAAGTTTTAGCTGATGTGGGCTTTGTTGGAAAACCAAGCGCAGGGAAAAGCACAATCTTATCTCAAATTTCTAATGCTAAACCCAAAATAGCCGATTATGATTTTACAACACTTGTTCCACAATTAGGTTTAGTTAAATTTTATGAAAATACTTTTGTAGTCGCAGATTTGCCTGGATTGATAGAAAAAGCTTCGGAGGGCAAAGGCCTTGGGATTCAATTTTTAAAGCATATTGAGCGTTGTAGGGTTATATGCCACATTATTGATTTTGGTGATTCAAATAAAAACCCAATTTTGGATTATGAAATTATTAATAATGAACTAAGATCTTATAATCTTAGACTTGAAAAATTACCACAGATTGTTGTAGCTAACAAATCTGATCTCGAATCATATCAAACTCATTTAGAAAAATTTAAAAGTAAGTACCCTAATATTAAATTAATAGAAAATTCATCATTGTTTGACTCGCATATAGAAGAAATAAAAAAGGTATTATGAGAAACTCTACAAGAAGCCAAAATTAATATTGTTAATGAATTAAAAGAATCTGAAGAAGTTGTTGTTATTTCGCTAGATAAAAAGAAAATAGAAATTATCAAACTGTCTGATGATACTTATGAAATTGTTGGCAGTGATATTTATAAGGTTTATGAAAAAATTCCTGTTATTTCTATTGATAATTTATGAAGATTTAATTACAAATTAAAATCATTAGGTGTATTTGATTTAATTAAAAATTCAGATATTAAAGATGGTGATACTATTAAAATTAAGGATTATGAGTTTATTTGAAACAACGAAGATTTTTAAAAAAATTAATAACTAACATAAAAAATAATATATAATAATAAAGCATTTAGCAAAAATTTCTGTGTGGAGAAGTAGCTCAGCTTGGTAGAGCACTTGACTTGGGCTCAAGCGGTCGCAGGTTCGAATCCTGTCTTCTTCACCATTTATGGGGGGGTAGCTCACCTGGCCAGAGCGCCTGCCTTGCACGCAGGAGGTAGAGGGTTCGAGTCCCTTCCTCTCCACCATTATGGCACTGTAGCTCAGTTGGTTAGAGCGTCCGGTTCATACCCGGAAGGTCAAGAGTTCGACTCTCTTCGGTGCTACCAAATGTAAAACCCAATAGTGAAATTTTAGGACCCATAGCTCAATGGTTAGAGCAACCGGCTCATAACCGGTCGGTTACAGGTTCGAGTCCTGTTGGGTCCACCATGGGCAATTACCCAAGAGGCTGAAGGGAGCAGTCTTGAAAACTGCCAGGGGCTTCACGGCCCGCGGGGGTTCAAATCCCTCATTGCCCGCCATAATATAGCGGAGTAGAGCAGGCGGCAGCTCGTTGGGCTCATAACCCAAAGGTCATTGGTTCGATTCCAATCTCCGCAACCACGGTCCAGTGGTAAAGTGGTTTAATACGCTTCCCTGTCACGGAAGAGATCGCGGGTTCAATTCCCGTCTGGACCGCCATGGCTCTGTAGCTCAGTTGGTAGAGCAACGGACTGAAGCTCCGTGTGTCGCTGGTTCGATTCCTGCCGGAGCCACCATTTCAGAAATGACTTAACACCAAATTGGTGTTTTTTTTTTTTTTTTTTGAACGTTCTAATTTTACATAGCAAAATTTAGATGATTTTTATAATAATTTTTAATAATATGTTTTTGCTATAAAAAAATATTAAAAACTAGGCAATATTATGTTTATAAATTAGTATTAATGTATAATTTTTTAGTTATGACAGCATTAGAAATATCTATTCAGTTTTTTGGAGCATTAGGAGCGATAGCGACAATTCTTTTAGGTGTTCCTCAACTAGTTAGGGTTGTTAAAACCAAAAAAGCTGAAAACATAAATTATTATTCATTTTGAATTTTTTATATTGGAATTATTATTTGGTTAATTTATGGTGTATTTACAGGTGATGAAAACGGTTGATACATTTTTTTAGCAAACTTAATTTGTTCTTTTATATATGCTTTTACAATGTATTTTTTATATCACTATAATAAAGCAATTACCAAAAATCAAAAAAAATTTGCAACGGCAGCTATAGTTTTAGTAGAATTATTTGCAACTTCGATATTCGCTGTATTTATAGTATTAGTATTTCAAAAGATTAATACTGGTTATTTTTATCCAATTGTTGGGAATAGAATTGCGGTATTTGATAAAGTTACATCACTTATTATTGGTTTAATTACGCCTGCGGGAACAACCTTAGCTTTTATGCCTCAATTAATAAAAGGATTAAAAACAAGAAACTTTAAATCAATAAGTCCTTGAATGCTATTTATTTTTATTTTAAATAACTTATGATGAATTATTTTCTTTATTTTGAGTATTGTAGATAAAAATATCAAAGGTGAGGAAGCTGCCTTGAATGGTTTAATCGGGGCTCTTGTATGGCAAATTGTATCATTAATTGTTTATACAGTGCAATTTTCATTTGTTATATCATATGAAGTGAAAATGAAAAAGTGCGAGGTTTTGCATAAAAGAACTATGATGATACAAGATGATGCAATGGAACAAAAATAAGATTCTATATTTTTAGAGGCCTTGACTTGAAATATATCGAAGTCTCTTTTTTATTTATTTTATAAAAAACCTGTTTTAATTTAATAGTGGACAATACAAAAAAAATTAAACAAAGCTTCAAAAACTATTTATTGTTTGTATGCTACTTCTAAAATATGTGCATGATGAACTGGCCAAAAAAAAGTTTATCATTTAAAAAACATATATAATTATTTTAAGATTGAAAGGAAAAAATATGGGTCATAAAATTGGTTGGGTAATATGTTTGATAATAAGCTTCCCAATACTTGTTGTTTCATCAATAATTGCTTCTATTACATTTAGTAATGAAGCATTATTATCAAATGCTACTACACCGCTCGGAAAACTAGTGTTTAAACTAAACGGCTTTTTGAAACTTGGTGATATAAGAATTATATCTTATGTTGGTATAGCGATAGCTGCGATATTTGGTATATTGTCACTAATATCATTAATAAGATTGATAAAAAAATAATGTGGTAGTGTAGATAATTTTGTGTAAATTTATCTCTGGCTTATTTTTAGTAAGAGATTTGAGAATAGCAACCACACAAATCTAAATTTATTATACAAAAACAACCAAGCAACATTATGTTGTTTGGTTGTTTTAATTATTTATTTTTTTCAAAAATAATTTGTAATCGATTAAAAACAGGCCCCAATTAGGAACAAACTTTATTTCATTTTTCTAACTGATTTTGGGTTGTGAAATAAACTCTTATTAAAGAGCTATCAAAAAGAAATAAGTTTTTTAAAAAAATTGCACAAAATTATTTATGGTAACACTTTTTTGCTTTTTATTAGCTAAAAATTGTCAACAAAAAAGTCTAAAACCTCATAAGAGATTCAAGACTTTCTTATTTTGACCTAATTTTTGTTTATTTCTTTTCTTTTTTGAATCTTATGACGTTTAACTGCATATCAAGTCCCAACACTTGCGCCAGCTAATGCTAGTATTACCACAAGAGGCCCTACAATCGCTGCTACATTTATCTTTGATTTGCCTTCTTTTTTAGATTTTGTTTCTTGCTCAGTAATTGCTTTTTGAATCTTCAATTTAATAATTCTTAATTCTTTTATATTTTGGGCGTTTTCTATCAATTTTTCTAACTCTTTTTTTGTATTTGAATTTATTAGCTTGTTTAGTTCTTCTTTTGTAGAATTAAGTTCCATATTAAATTCTTGTGTTGCTTTAGCTGCAATATCTTTTATTTTATTAGTATTTTCTTTGTTGCTGCTTAATTCCCTACCTAGTTGTTTTTTTAATTCAGAACCTTCTAGTCTGTCAATAGCATCATTCGCCTCTTTTTTTATTTGGGCATTTTCTTGAAGTATTTTTTCTTGAGTTATTTCTTTTAATAGAATTTTTAGATTCTTTATATTATTTGCATTATTAATTTTTGTTTGATAATCCTTTTTATCTAACAATTTGTTAAACGTATCTAATATTTTTTGCTTTTCTATGTTATAAATTTCTTCAGCTTTTTCTGCTACATTAGTAAGTTTAACAACATCATTTTTTGCATTGGCGAACAACGTTTTAAATTCTTCAAATCTTTCTGAACCTTCAGTTTGATCAACAGCTTTTTGCGCTCTTTTTATTAATTTGTTTAAATCTTGTTCTTTTATTTGATTCAATAGGGCTTCATTTAATTTATTTAATTTTTGAATATTATCAGCTTCTTCTAGCGCTTGTTCGAATCCTGTTTTATCATCTAAACTTTTTAGATTTTTTTCAACTTCATTTCTTTTTAATTTGTATTCAGCATTTATTTTTTCCGCTAACTTAGTTAGTTTGTTAATATCATCTTGCGCTTCACTATGTTGTTTTTTATATTCTTCATAATTCACTGAACCTTCAATTTTTTTCAGTGCTTTTGTAGCTTCTTCCCTTGCTTTTGTTAAATCTTCTACATTCTTAATTTTTTGTGCCTCTACTATTAATTTTTGTAGATCTTCAATGTTTTTTGCTTTTTTTAATTCTTCAAGTTTTTTAGTTCTTTGGTCTACTGAGTTGATGCTATTTATAAGCAATTTTGTTTTGTTGTTTTCATCAGAAAACAAATTAGTTGATTTATCATTAAGATCATTAAATTGTTCAATAGTAATCCTTTGGTTTTCTATTTGACTTGATAATTTAGTATTAAGTTCATCTTTTTCTTTTTTAATATCAATATTAATTTTAGTATGGTTACGGCCAAAATCTTTTCATTTTTTATCAAAAGCTTCTATTGCAACTTTTCTTTGTTCAATTTGCTGCTCATTTTTTTCTTTTATGGTACTAAATGTTCTCATAAAATCATCATACATGCTAGAACCCTTTGTTTTTTCAATTAATATCATTACATCGTTTTGATATTCCTGTATTTTTTTAGCCATAATATCAGCATAAAGTTCTCTTAAAATTCCTACATTACGTACTTTATTAATTTTTTCTTTAATATTAGGGTCTTTGTTTCTTAAATCTTCAAATGCCATATCGACTTTTTGTTTTTCACTAAGATAAATATTGTTAGCGGAATTTTTAAGATTTTCCAAAAATTCCATTGTGCTAGAATTTGAAACTAGTTTAACTAATGGTTTAATTTTTTCATCGTATTCGATAGAACCGTATGATTTTTGTGCCGAAATTAATGCATCATACATTAACTTATCATGTGAAAATTCTGATTCAACTTCTTTTATGATTTCTTCAATAATACTATCATTCGCTTCTTTCTTAATTTTTTCGAGAATTGGCAATGAATCTTTTAAGGTATTTAAATAAGCAGGATCTGCAGAATTAATGCCACTTTGCACCTTGAATAGATCTTTTATCAAATTTTTAATATTTGAATTTTCTTTGTGTTTAATCAATAAATTAATGGCTTCAAAATGAGCAATAATAGTTTGAACTATATAAATATCACTAATTTTTGATGAAAATTTTCCAGAAGTTACATTTGATCTTAAATCATCTGCAACCTTATAAACACTATCAATGTTTAATTTTTTGTATTCATTAAGCAAGAAAACATTATAGTCAAAATTAACATCTGATCATAATCTAATAAAGGTTCCCCAATGTAAAAAATTATGGTCATAAAAAAAGTATTCATTGTTAAAATTATCAAAAACACCATCAGGAAAAATCTTAAATTCCATTAATTTTTCTTTATATGGAAGTATGTCTAATTTCTCACCTTGAAAATTAATTAATTTTTTTAGTACTCTATATGCAAATAACATTTTGTAATGAGTTTTAAAAGCTTCAGTCTTTCAGTAAATGTTATAACTTTCAACATCATTATAGTCATCATTTGTGGGTATCGATATTGCCTCGGTTGCATAAACGCTAACATTATTGCTAGAATTTTTTTCCTCTTTATCGATATTGTTGGCCATATTGTTTTGAGCACTAATTACTAATGGTGTTGCAGCTATTATAACTGCACTTAACAATGGGCTTAACTTAAACTTCATATTACTCCTTTTAATGAAAAAATTTACTATAAATCAATTTATTATTATGCTATTTTAGGTATAAAATATATCTTATTATTATATTAATAAATATGCCAGATTAATAGAACAAAAAAATAGTTTTATTTCAAGAAAAAATAGGCAAATTAGTGTTTATAGTTTCTTAATAATCGCTAAATCTAAATAAATAAAAAATTATATATAAATAATTCATAATTTTTGAACATTGGGTGAAAATAGCATTTTTTGAAACTATTGTTATTTTAGTTGGGTTCTAAGTTTTTTAACACAAAATAAAATTAAAATCTAAGGATACAAAACAAATTAGAATTCAAAATTAGGAAAAATTTTATATTATTATATCTTTAAAAGGGGATTTTTTATCTTTCTCATTATTTCTTGGATTTGCAATTTTGGTTTTTTCTATACTAGTTTGTTAGTTATTTTTTTAGGATCTCAAGATGGAGTTTTGTTTTAATTTATTAAATAATTTTAATTCAAAGGATTGACTTAAAAGGTTCGAAAGAATTAGAAAAAGTATATTTGGGTTTTTCTTAGTTTTTATAATTGCTTTTTACTTTCTTTCATGTTACATTGATTTGTTTTGTTTAATATCTTAAAGATAGAATAGGTTATAACCATTGATAGTTTGGTAACTATAAAAAAACACTAATAAAACTAGTTATTATACAAGGATATGATTGATGTTAATTTTAAAAAAACATGTAGTTTCAACTAAATCTAAAAATAAATTCCTTAAATTTTTACTCCATTATTTTTGCTAAATTTCAATCTAGTGTAATGATAGATCTTTTAAATATTAAAATATTTAAAACATTAATTCTAAAAAACGATACTTATATTTGAATTTGAATCTTATTTACTCATTAAAAAGTAGTTTGGCTGCTTGCAAGTAAGCTCTTAATAAATTACTTCTTCCTAATTCAATACCACCGAAATAACGAATAACAACTAATAATTTATTTTTTAAATTTTTACTATTTAAATAGCTATAAAGAGGAATCCCAGCCACACCTTTTGGTTCACGGTCATCAGTATATCCATTGATAATAACATTATTGTCTTTTATAATATAAGCATAAACGATGTGCTTTGCTTTTTTATGTTCTTTTCAAAGAGATTCAATATTTTTTCTTACATCTTCTTTTGAATTGATATTAAATAAAATGGGGATAAATTTTGATTTTTTGATTTCCAAAAACTTCATGCTATTATTATAACATTTGTTATAATTTAAAAATTATGTTGAAACTTGTTGCAAACTATTCTGAAAGAATTGATAAATATATAGCAAATAATTCTTCAATAACTAGAAATGATATTCAAGAATTAATTAAAGAGGGGGCTGTTTTTGTTAATGGAATTAAAATTAATAAAAACAAATTTGTTATCAAAAACAATGATGAAATAGAAATTGTTAGAGTCATCGATAAACAAATAAAGATTGAGGAACAAGAAATCAGCCTTGACATTGTATATGAAAATGAAGATTATTTGGTTATAAATAAACCTTCGGGTTTAGTAGTTCATCCGGCCCCCGGCCACAGGAATAATACTTTGGTCAACGGCTTAATGTACCACTTTAAAAATAATTTAAGTAATGTTAATGGGCTTTTAAGACTTGGCATAGTTCATAGGATAGATAAAGATACTAGCGGGCTATTGATTATTGCTAAAAATAATTCAACTCACAATTATTTTGCTTCTTTGCTTAAAGAACATAAGATTAACAGGACATATATTGCTATAGTTGATGGAAGAATAGCTAACAAAAAAATGCATATTAATTTGCCCATTGGAAGAGATATAAAAAATCGTCAAAAATTTGCTGTTAGCGATCAAAACTCGAAAAATGCATATACAATGATTGAATGTCTTGAATATTTGAAAATTGATAATAAAGATAAAACATTAGTAAAATGTAATTTAAAGACAGGACGAACTCATCAAATAAGAGTGCATTTAGGATATATTAAGCATCCAGTTTATGGGGACCCTGTTTATAATAAAAGAATTGATTCTTTTAATCAAAGGCTTCACGCTGCACAACTAGATTTTATTGATAATAAGGGAAGAAACATACATCTTGAGGCCCCTATTCCCGAACTAATGCAAAGAGAAATCGAGCAAGGTAGATAAAATTTAGTTATAATTCTAATATATTTTAAAATTAAGTAAACTCATTAAAACCAAAAAGGAGGTGTTTATGAAAAATATTGATATAAATAAATACAACTCAATTGATGAACTTTACAAACACAACAAAAAGGCAATTTTAGTAAAATCAATATTATTTACAGCATTTTTAGTTGTGATGTTTTTATCATTAATGGCCATATTTATTGAGTATGCAGTTAGAAAACAAGTCTATTTATTGAATTATAAAGAAGCATTTGCAAATGCAAATCCTAGTTATGAGATATCTACCATTAATGCTTCAGTTGAAGATTTGTTTATAAGAAAATTTGCATTTTCTATCGTTGTGGCATTATTCTCTGGAGCTGTATTGATTTGACATATCGTTTCTTTGACACTTTCACTAAAAGAAAAAGATTTCACAAAATATTCGCCTTGGTTACTGACTTTATATAGCATGACTGTTATGATTATATTTATTAATTTATTTTTCTCAGCCGGTGGTATTTTTCGAATTAAACCATGGGATATAAACCAAATTTTAAATCTTATTGTTACAATCATATTTTTAATAGGATATTTCACAATATATTGGCCGTTTTCAAGAATTGTAAAATTATTTAGAATTGTAAGAATCAACAATGAACAAGGTAGAATAAATGAAATTTTTGGGCAAAAGTTTTCACAAACTAATCAACAAACTTATTCTACACAACCTTCTATATTTGATAATAATGAACAAAAAAACAATGATGAGATTATTGGCGAAAAAAATAATAAATCATATAGCTCACAATTAGAAACATTAAGCGATGAAAAACTAATAATTATGGCGCAAAAATTAAATATATTTGGTGCTAGCGAATTAAAGCGTAAGCAATTAATTGAAAAAATCAGTGCCATATTTGAAAATAATAATAGTCATAACGAAAAAGCTAATATGAGTAACAATGAAAATAATAAAGAAAATGAATCTGATAATGCCAAAGAAATAAAAGATATTGAGAATAATAATGATTATGATTAATTTTAGGAGGTAAAATGAGTCAGCTGTTTTTACAAGGACAGAATTCAAAGGTTCCCAATAATTCTGAAAGTGTCGGTTCTAATCCTTTTCTAATTTATGGTTTAATATTGACACTTTTGGCAATAGTTAATTTATATTTAATAATTAAGTTTTTTATTAATTTTAAGCGTAGCATTAATAAAACAAAAGCAGTACTAGATGGGTTTTTATTTAAAAAATATATACAAGGGTTAAATATAAAAAGTACCGCGTTTTATAATATAGTTACAATTTTAGTTATTCTAGTTATCCAAATTATTTTTTCATCTGTATCATTGTCAAAAGTATATTCATATATGGGAACTGCAACCCAGAAATTTAATTCAGGTCTTGTTACAGAAATGAAGTATCTAGAATATAAAGACACCATTGCCTCATATATTCCTTTATTTATAACATTTATTTCTTTTGCTATTGTTCTTTTGATTTCGTTTGGTATCGCATTTGTTGTGATTTATTACATAAGTTTTAACTATCCTCAATATAAGCATAAAAATGAGGCAGTGTATAATGAAATTATTTCCCTTAAGGAATTAAAAAAACAAGAATTAGCCAAATATCCTGAAAAAATTAATATAGAGTTTGATAAGTTAAAATCTTCTAATCTTTTATTATCCAATGTGTTATTAAGATGAATGAAATTTTATAATAATATGGATCAAATAAAATTCGAGAAACAATATAACTTATTTTTAAATCAATTATTTAAAGTAGAGTATTTTGCAGAAGTCCAAAACGAAATTAAAAGTAATGCTCAAAAAATTTCTGATATTGCGGAATTTGCTACACCAATTCACAATCAAGATTTATCTAAGATTGAACAGGAAATTATTTGGATGGATAAAATGGACAAAAAGGCTAAAATTCTTAACGAAACCAAGGAATTAGCAGCAATGTCAAAAGCTGAATTTAATAAAAAATATGAGGAATATGTATACACGGCTCGTGCTAATGATCCTTTATATCAAAGCGCCACTAAAAATTCATGATTATTTTATCGTGATAATGAAGTTGAAGATTTATTCTTTAATCCACATTCGAATGTTTCATATTATTATGAAGATTCAAATATTTTTTATGAAAAAGAACTTATTGATTTTATGCATGAATATAAACAATTTTTAATTTCAAAATTTTTAGCAACTAAATAATTTGCTTTTGCTATGGCTAAAAAAATAAAATTAGTACTAGGTTTTTTGCCAGTTATTACTATTGCACCCCTTGTTGCTTCATGTAGTCAAAATCTCGAAAAGTTAAAATATAATGTAATTAACTCGCTTAAGAATGATATTATAAATTTATTAGCAAATGTTGATGCGTTATTTGGAAGTTCTAAGAATGAAGAAGTTATTAAATTAAAGGATGAAATTAGCAATCTTCTAAGGTCTCTAAAAGAAGAAAAGATAACTCATGAAAATAATATTGACGTTTTTATAAATAAGGCTAAACAAAAATTTAAAAACTTAGTGCAGAAATTTGTGGATATGTACAATAATAATACTCGCCTTGTTTCTGAATTTTTTGAAGAACTAAGTAATTTTTCACAATGAACACTAGATAATTTGATTAATGTTAAATACACGCCCTTGATTTTAAAAATTAAGAAATATTTGCAAGATCATGTATTTAGATATGATTGAAATATTAGTCAAATCACCAAAGAAATAAGCAAACTTAAGGCATTTGAACAACAAATAAAGAAAGAAAAAGAGCAAATTGATATTATTACCAAGAAATTTTAGTAGCCTAATTATATCTGGCTGCTTTTTTATTAATAAAAAACATAAAAAAGTAAAAACACTGGTTTAGTTGTTGTATAATAATTTAGTATTTTTAAAATAAGAGTTAAAAATATCTGAAAATATGTAAAACAATGTTAAGAAAGGAAAAAAATGCCTACAGTTGCGCAATTAGTTAAACAAGGCCGTAAAGATAAGACAACTAAATCTAAAGCCCCTGCTTTATTAAAGATGTACAACTCTTTACAAAAAAAAGAAAAAGCAATTCCAGCCCCATTTAAACGTGGTGTATGTACTCGGGTTGCTACAATGACTCCTAAGAAACCTAACTCAGCTATTCGTAAATACGCCCGTGTTAGATTATCTAATGGACAAGAAGTTACTGCTTATATTCCTGGTGAAGGGCACAATTTACAAGAACACTCAGTTGTATTAATCCGTGGAGGTAAAGTTAAAGATTTACCTGGGGTTAGATATACTATCATCCGTGGTACTCAGGATGCCGCTGGGGTAAACAATAGAAAACAAGGTCGTTCTCTATATGGAACAAAAAAACCAAAAAGTAATTAATTAGAAAGTTAAATAGAAAGGAAAGAATATGTCAAGAAAGCATAAAGCACCTGTGAGAGATGTCTTAGCAGATCCAGTTTTTAACTCAAAAATTATTACCAAATTAATTAACACAATTATGCTAGATGGTAAAAAATCTGTTGCCGAGAATATTTTATACAGTGCCTTTGAAATTATTAAAAACAAAACTGGTAAAGAACCAATGGAAGTATTCAATTCTGCACTAGAAAATGTAAGTCCACAACTTGAAGTTCGTTCAAGAAGAGTTGGTGGTTCTAATTACCAAGTTCCATGTGAAGTTAGTGCTAAAAGAAAACAAACATTAGCACTAAGATGAATTATTCAATATGCCAGATTAAGAAATGACAAAACAATGGAAGAAAAGTTAGCACATGAAATCATTGATGCAGCAAATAAAATGGGTGGAGCTATCAAAAAGCGTGACGATACCCACAAGATGGCTGAATCAAACAAGGCATTTGCTCACTTTAGATGATAATTACCTATTTTTATTTAAATTATTTATTTTATTAGGAACAAAGTATGTCAAGAGAATATAAATTAGAAGATTATCGTAACATCGGAATTATGGCTCATATTGATGCAGGTAAAACTACAACTACAGAAAGAGTTTTATACCACACAGGAAAAATTCATAAAATCGGTGAAACACATGAAGGTGCTTCACAAATGGATTGAATGGTTCAAGAACAAGAACGTGGTATTACTATTACTTCCGCAGCTACAACTGCATATTGAAAGAATAAAAGATTAAATATTATTGACACACCTGGACACGTTGATTTTACTATTGAAGTTGAGCGTTCGTTGCGTGTTTTAGATGGTGCTGTCGCTGTTCTAGATGCTCAATCAGGTGTTGAACCTCAAACAGAAACTGTTTGGAGACAAGCAACCAACTATAAGGTTCCAAGAATTGTTTATGTTAACAAAATGGATAAAATGGGTGCTAATTTCAAAGCATCTGTTGAGTCACTAAGAAAGCTATTAGGTGCTAATGCACATGCTATCCAACTTAATATTGGTGAAGAATCACAATTTAATGGAATTATTGATTTAGTAACCATGAAAGCCTATGAATTTGATGGTGGTGTCGACGAAAATATGAAGGAAATCGAAATTCCTGACTATCTAAGGGACGAAGCAAATTTAATGCGTGCTTCTCTTGCTGAATCACTAGCAGATTTTGATGAAGAAATTACTGAATTAATCCTAACGGAACAAGAAGTTTCGGCTGAATTAATGAAAAAAGCTATTAGAAAGGCTACTTTAACTTCAACATATTTCCCAGTTGTTTGCGGAACTTCGTTTAAGAATAAAGGTGTTAAGTTAATGCTTGATGCTATTGTTGAATATTTACCTTCACCATTGGATATTACCGCAATGAAGGCATACAAAGGTGAACAAGAAATTTCAATTCCTGCTTCTGATGATGAATTTTTCTCAGCATTAGCATTTAAAGTTATGAATGACCCATTTGTTGGTAATTTAACCTTCTTTAGAGTATATAGTGGGGTTATCTCAAAAGGCTCATATGTAATAAATTCAACAAAAGGTGAAAAAGAAAGATTTAGTAGAATTTTATTAATGCATGCTAATTCAAGAACTGATATTGATGAGGTTAGAACTGGTGATATAGGTGCTGCTGTTGGGTTAAAATACACAACAACTGGTGACACACTTATCGATGAAAAACATAAAGAAATTGTTTTGGAAAATATGAATTTTCCTGAGCCAGTTATTTCGCAAGCAATTGAACCTAAAACAAAAGATGCTTCTGAGAAACTTTCATTAGCTCTACAACGTTTAGGAGCAGAAGATCCTACATTTAAATACTATACAGACGAAGAAACTGGGCAAACTATTATTGCTGGTATGGGTGAACTTCATTTAGACATTATTGTTGATAGACTAAAACGTGAGTTTAAGGTTGAAGTAAGTGTTGGGGCTCCACAAGTATCATATCGTGAAACAATTACTAAGTCAGCAGAAGTTGAAGGTATTCATAAGAAGCAATCTGGTGGTAAGGGACAATACGGACACGTGTGAATTAAATACGAACCAAACCCTGATGGTGGATTTGAATTTATTGATAAAATTGTCGGTGGTAAAATCCCTAAAGAGTACATTAAATCGATCGAAAAAGGTCTTAAAGAAAAAATGGAAATTGGTATTCTTGCCGGTTATCCAATGATCGATATTAAGGCAACTCTATTTGATGGTTCCTACCATGAAGTCGATTCATCAGAACTTGCTTATAAAATTGCTGCTTCAAAATCATTGACCAAAGGCCGTGAACAATTGGGGACTGTTTTATTAGAACCAATTATGGATGTTGCTGTTGTTGTGCCAGAAGATTTCTTTGGTGATGTTATGGGAGATATCTCTCGTAGAAGAGGTCAAGTTAGAGATAATGAAACTCGAAACGATGGAGCGCATGTTATTAAAGCATACATTCCATTAAACGAAATGTTTGGATATGCAACTCAATTAAGATCAATGACAACTGGACGTGGTACATATCAAATGTGATTTGATCATTATGAAAAATTACCTCGCAATTTAGCTGACGAAATTATTAAGAAACGTGGCGGAAAAGTTTCGGTTGACGAAGATTAATTTAAATAAATTTTAAAAATAATAAAAAGGTCTAGGGCAAAATTGCCTAGGCATTTTTATTATACTTGTATATTCTTAGTATATTTGCAAATTAACAAGCCTATCTTATTTGCAATATAAAATATGATAGGAATTAAAAATAAAAAAACACCTTAAATTAAGTAGTAAAATCTCTTTTTATTATTTTAGACTAACTATTGTTAGTTTGGAGAAAATAGATAGTAGTTAACTTATGCTTATTTTTGTGTATTATTATATAAATTTTAGTATAATGTAGGTTAAATTAAAGGTTCATAAGATTTTTTTTATGAATTGAAATTATTTTAAGGAGAAAATATGAAGCTTTTAAAGAGTAAAAAGAATAAGATCGTTTTATTTACCTTAGGATCAACAATATTAGGTTCAGCAATTATAGGTAATGCTATTTTTGCTGCTAACCAAAAGAATAAAAATGGTATAGAATTTAACAATATTTATGGTGAAAACTCTGAAATATTTCACAAAGGTACACCCGATGTAACTAAAGCTGATGTGTCTATAACTGATAAGAATTTAAAAGAAATTCCAAAACCTCCTGTTGTTGTGCCTCCACAACCCAAACCCGAACCAGAACCTATCCCAGTTCCTCCACAACCCAAACCCGAACCAAAACCTGAACCCAAACCACAACCAAAACCCGAACCAAAACCCGAACCAAAAACAAACCCAGTCCCCCTTCCACAACCCAAACCAAAACCTAAACCTATCCCAGTTCCGCCGAAACCTGTTCCGGTTCCACCGAAACCAAAACCAACTCCCAAACCAGCGCCAAAGCCTGCCCCTGCCCCTAAGCCTGCCCCTACACCTAGAAGTGAAAGAATTACTATTACAATTAATGGTGTTCAGGTTCTAGCTGAAGTAACACCACCTCCAACTAGACCATTAGACCCTCGTGATGTTGCTGCAGGAATTACTAATAAAAATCCTTATGTAAATGAAATTGTTGGAAATGTTAAAAGTGTTGAAGTAACAGAAGAGTTAAGAAAAGCAACTCTTAAACAACTTATTAATAATAATGCAGATGGACTACAAAACTATTTCCCAAGCCTTATCGATGATGTACTACTTGAAGAAACTGAATTATTTGACCCTGATAGATATATTGAATTAAATAGTCAAGTATGAACTCAATTAATTGATAAATTCAGACGTCTTTTAGATAGCCCTAATGTTGTTAATTTCTTAAAAGAGGATGCAAAAAAACAATATCCTAATAAACAATTTAAGAGTAAAAATGTTAAATATGCTTGATTAATTAAAAATTTAGATTATACAAAATTTACAAAATTAGGTAAAGGAGCAGAAGAATATCTAAAACAAGGTTATACTGCTTCTCCTAATAATGCATATATTAATGAAAATGGAGAAATCGACTCATATAGCTATTCACCAGCTCCTGGTTATAACGGCGAGATAGCTAGACGTGAAAGAGATAATCGTGACCGTCGTGCTTTTGGCATTGAGGGATATTTTGGTCGAAACCCAGAACAAATTCAAAATGGTGTATATCCAGGATGAAATAAAAAAGATGTTACCCAATCTGAACAATTTAAACAATTTAATGTCGGAAATAATGATGGTATAACCATAACTGAATTAACAAGACAAAAACCACAAGAAGGTAAGTTAAATAAAGGCTACATTGTGGAAATTGATGCTGCTAACTATGATGGTTATGAGAAAACTAAGAATTTAATTGAATCATTAAAGAATAAAGGTATTGAAATTACTTCATATCGTATAAAAAATATGGGTAAAAAAGATCCTAACCAAAAATTCAAAGATATTTTAAGAGCCTTACCTGATAACTTGCCGCAATTAGAACTTTTCTTTGATCATAGAGCAACTAATACATCAGCATTAGTCGAATTAGAAAAGAAAAACATTAAGGAACTAGCGTTATTTACCTTAGGTAATTCTCTACTTGATGATTGATCGATTAACCCATGAGCATTGCGTAATGTTGAGTGAATTAATACTATTGATTACAATGTTAGTTGAGATACAAGACCCGGAGCCGAAATTGCTTCAAGAATTACATTTAACACCTTAGCATTTGAAGAGTCTGATTTACTAAAAGATGAATCGGATCCGCAAAAGAAATATGAAAGAATTAACAATGGTTTAAGAATGGCTTATTACACTAGAAATAATGAAGGAATATTTCAAGGTGGGTTCGGCCCTGGTCTAAATCCAGATACCAATGAAGGTGGAAATAGTTATCCAACAAGAATTGATTTCTCAAGAGCCCCTTCTATCAGATCATTAAAAGGCTTAATTTTTTATGATTACATTAAATCATCAAATAAACCAAGAAAACTAAAAAATGCTAAATTCTTTAGTGATAAAGCCTGATACGAAATTAGTGGTGATGATTTAGATGGTGCACAATTTGACACCGTAATGTCACGCGGTGAACCTGGATTTCCTCCAACTAAAATTGAATTTAGTAATGGTAGTGTTACGCAAAATGTTAGATTGACAACTAAAGATAATTTGACCAGTTCAGCCTTAACAAATTTAAGCATCTTAATTAATTTATCAGGAATTTCGAGGGAAGTTCAAGTTCCACAGGGGGCAAGTTCATTGAAGAGTCAACTTGAATCTAATGGTTACAAAGTAAGTTTTGCTAGTGATGAAGCATTTAACTAATTTTAGAAAAGTATGTAAGGAATCTTAAAATTATGAAATTAACAAAAAGAAACAAGGCAATTATTACTTCGTTTTTTGGAATGCCGTTACTTTTTTCTCCAACATTTGCATTGATATCATGTCAGGATGACATAACATCACTAAAAGACAACATTAAAAAACAATTAACCGAATTAGAGACATCTTTAAGAGAATTAAAAGATACCCGCAGTGATGCTAAACAATCGAGCGCTTATGCTGAAGGGATAAAAGTTCAAAAAGAAATTAATGATATTCTAACTAATGAAAGCAGTGGCGTATTTGATTTGCGTAAGGCTAAAAATAAGGCAGATCAAGCCATTAATGCCATAAAAAGCGAAATTGCAAATATTAAGGAAAACATTAAGAAAAATCAGTCTAGTGAGACACCGGACACAAGCATAAAATATTCGGATAATGAATTTAATGATGATTTTAACAAATTAATTGTTAATGCAAATATTGAAGATAATTTTGAACTTATTTTTAACAACTTTTTAACAGGCAATACCAAGTCACAGCTATTTGCTAGTGAGCTACAAAAGAATGTTTCCAATATAAAAATTAATTTTAAGGATGTAAATCTAAATAATAAAATCAACATATCAATTGAAGGTATTATTTTAGAAGATGACGCTAATACTACCGGAAAAGCTAAATTTAATGTTGTTTTTAAAAATAAAGCAACATTAACAAGAAAAAATCATATATTTGAATTATCAGGTTTAAAAACTTCACCATTTAATAGTGATTCAAATGGTGATAAACCGAATAACAAAATTGATTCAAATCTAGAAGATAATGAAGTTTCAAAATATATTGGTTTAAGCCAAACAGAGCGTTTTAAATATGATAATGATAAATACGTCGGTTCGCTAAAGCAATATTTAGCTTTTTCTGCCGGTATTGATGATTGAACTAAATTAAGAGAAAATACTAAGGCAACTAGTGAACAAATTAAAAAATATGATGAAAAAGCAAAAACGTTAGGTCAAGATTCTTATGAAAATGCCGCATATAAAGGTTTTAGCTTGCCTTCATATAAAGCAAATGGGGAAGTCGATGGAATTGAACTATTTGAGTCTTCAGAATTAGGAAAACAACCTTCATGAGTTGATACACTAGGTAAAAATGATCCCTTTAAAACTAATGGCTTAGCAAGAAAAATTGTTAATCAAAAATATCTTGATATAGCCAAACAGACTTTTACAATTGCTTTAACAAGAGTTAATGATTTTAAAGATGAAATAGCAAAAATTAATTTAGCTATTAAACATTGGAAAGATCCTAATAATGAATCAGAATTTAGAAAATTAATTGACAAAAAGGTTGCTGAATTAAAAGAACAAAAAGAAGCTCTAAAAAAAGAATTAGATGACAAAATTGCTAAGAACACTGATGTTCATTTAACTGAAAGTCTTCAAAAAGAAAAAGAAACTGAACTAAAAAAATATGATGACGCTATTGCAGAATATCAAAAAAGAACTCGTGAAATCGAAATTAAAAAGCAACAAGCAGCTATTCTTGATTTAGAACTAAAAGCAAAATCAAAAAAACATGTAATTGGCGAAAATGGAACCACTTGAATTCTTGATTACCAACTTGATAGTAATGGTTATCCAACAAAATGATATTTAGGAACTAATTCTCACGTTGCAAGGGCATTAACTGATAATTTGACAAGTTTTTCAATAGCTAAGATTGACAATAAATTGCAGGTTGGGCAAAGTTTGCGTATTTCTGAATTAGATGATAATATTACTCGCTTTTCGTTTGAAAACCCTAGCGCAATTAGAAAGGTTTTTGATGGAACTGACTATTTAAAATCTCATCCATCTGATTTCTTATCTGAGCGTCAAAAGAAAAAATATGCTGATGTGGAAGAATTTGTTGATTTTGCTGTTTTAGAAATTGATTTTACTAAGATTAATAAATATTATGCAACTTCAAATGACCAAAATGTAACTAAAAGATATCCACAAGTCGGTAGCAAAGATTTTGCACGAAATCTAGCAAAAGAAATTACTAATGATTATGCTAATCACGCTGATAAACAAGTTAAATTTAAACAAAAATCATACTTAAACGATTATTCAAAAATTGATTTTCCTCTAAAATCTAAATTACCTCAAGATATAGATTTCTTGTATGCTGTAGGGTGACCTTCATCACGTGAAGATTATTATTTGAAGAAATATATTGATGATGATCAAACTAAAAGAAAAAACAATAGTTTTAGCTTGTGAATTAATAGCGAATATGAATATTATGATGCAAAAATAACTAATGGCGAAGATGGTACACCTTCTTCATATTCAAAAGAAAAACTTGATCGAGGAAGTTTTCTTTCTTACCAAATTGGTTATCGTTCGTTTATTGATAAACCCGGTGTTTTAGATACATTTATAGCGGCTCCAAAAATTGGCGAAGATTTTTACTATGTTAATGGTAAAAGATATGTAAATATGGGCTTAGCTTATATTCCACGTAGATATGCACCGATTGGTGGTTCTTCTGGAACTTCTATTCGAAATCAAAATAATGAGCTAGTTTCAATATTTTATGCATCAAATACTTTGGCACGTGTCGGCCTATCGGTTGCTTTTAGATCTGAAGGTTATAACTATGATGGTTTATATGGAAAATATAATCTTCCAGAATATGATCTAATTTATGGCGGTGGTAAAGAACAAAAAAATTCATATCGTGAAGCGCTAAAAGAAATCTATTCAGCCTCGGATTTTAAAACCAACCTATTTAAAAACGGATTGAGTGAAATACCTTCTGAATTTAAATTTAATAATAATTAAGAATTAAGCAAGAATTATTTCTTGCTTTTTATTTTCCTTTTGATTTTTCCAGTTTTATTATACAAAAATAACAAATCTACCTAAATTTGAGGTATATTTGTTATTTTTTAACTATCTTTTAACATCGTTTTTAATATCATCATAAATTTAACAAATGTCTTTTTTGTATTAGAATCCTCTTTTTTGTATTTCATAATTTCTTTTTTGGCGAATTTATATCAACCCTCTTTCCAGGCTTTGAAAAAATATCGACCAAATTAGATTCTTTTGACATGACTATATTAAATTAAAATGTTGTTAAAAAAATAAGAAAATAAAAACAACCTATACTATAAATAGTATAAACAGATTATTTGGTTTGAAATTCTGTATTTTTTATGCCAAAACTGGGAAATACAAAAAAATAAATATGAAAATATATGAGTATTTTAAATATAAATTTAACACTATTTCTTAAAAATAATACAATAAAGATATGAAGAAACAAAAAAGGAATATATGAAAAATAAATTATTTAGCGTTTTTTAGCTACGATAGCTAGCATTATACCATTTACAATGGTTTCATTAAAAATAATGCCATATGAGGATACAAAATATATTGAGGAAAAGAAAGAAAGACAATATAAAGAAAAATTATCCTCATACTGTTTATATGATTTTATAAAATTAACTGGAAGAAAAGACGCAAAAGTAAAATTTGTAAGTAGAAATTATCTAGATCCGGAAACAAATAAATATTCATATATAGTAGGATATGAGAAAGGTGGTTTTTCAATATTTGAACAAGAAAAAGAAAAAATAATAGAGGTTAATCCAAATTGAAACATATCTAATTTAAGTTCAGAAATCATGTCCAATGATAATTTGGTATATTACAGAGAAACCATCGGAGATATATCAATATTAAATAAAAATGATCGAGATAAATTAATGATAGGGGATCATAGAAGACCAAAAAAGAAGACTAATAACGAGAGCATAAATGAAGATTGAAAAAATAAAAAAGATAGCAAAAAGAGTAAAGTAAATTTCAATAATTTCAAATACCTTAATTTATTAGAACTGCAAAATGCAAAAAAATCGGAATATTCTAATCTTGGAATAAGAGATGAGTTGAATGGCTTTTTATATGCCGATAACGAAATAAATCATTCTTGAATTTTTAAAACAGAACCAAGAAAAACATTTGGAGAAAACGACACTTTTAATTATATATATGAAGAATGAGGAGGAATATGTGCATATATTACTGTGAATCAAATGATGCTATACAATCATTATTTTTTAGGTTCTAATTATATGACGATAACAGAAAGCGATAAATATATAAACAAAAAAGAAGACTTTCATATTGATATAACTACATTAGGACCAGAAGAATGAAGTCCAAGACATAGAAAATCTCCATCAATAAAACTAAAAGAAGCAATGGAAAGTTATTTATCGGATATCTATACGAAAATAAGTTTTCACCTGAATTGAAAAATATTTATATGATAGATATGTTAAAAAAACATGTAACTGGTGACGAAATGACAGAGTCACTTAAATTATGAGGATTTATAAAATAATGAAAAAAAATAAATGAATAAAAATAATAACTATCGTTCCATTTTTAAGTACTGTTTTATTATCTACAAGTTGTATAATTCACAAAATTGAAGATAATGAACAACATGAAGACATTATAAAACCAGGTGGGATTTATAAAGCTGAATACTCTCATAATCCGCTTTTATATTCAAAACTTCGCAATAAAGATAAAGGCGAAGTAATTAAAAGACCTTTTAGAAAAATAACTTTTAAAACAGAAAATAAATATCAAGAATTAATAGATTTTGTTAATGAAAATAAAGTTAAAAACTATTATATGCTTGCTATAAATGTGAAATTGGAAAATAATGATACGACCAATAAAGAACGATACGAAAAAGAATTTAAAATTTGGCTTACAAAAGCTAAAGAAATTACATTTTTGTACTTTCCTCATTCTGTAAAATTGCTAATTCCAGATCAATTTAATAATACAAGTGATTATTTTGCATTTCCTCTTAAAAAAAATGAAGAATTTATAATACCGATATCAAATGTAAGAACTATCAATGATGAAATGAAATTTAGAAATCCATTATATTTCGATACATGACAACCAGGAGAAGGGAAATGGTCCCTTTTAAAGATTTTAAGAAAAAATAAAATTAAGTATAGCGCAGATAAAACTTTGGATGTTATTGATGGATTCACAATATGAGTTAATCATTATCATGAAGAGGCTGAAGCATCTATTGTTTTTGAAAGATATTATCCTGAAATGGATAATAAAAGCGATGACGAATATATAAAAAAATACGAAATCGATGTAAAAAAATTAACTCATAAGAATAAACTTTTTACACTTGATTATTAATATTAAACCCAGCTACAGTTCTGGGTTGTATTTTTTATTTTGTTAATTCTTATTTAAATTGCAACATTTTTATAGTTTAAAAATGTTTGTTAAACTTACGATATCAAATTTATTTTTTAAGACCTAAAAATTCAAACCAGTAATCAGGAAAATTAGCAAAGTGATAATATAGCTATATTTTGAGCTCATAAGTTTTTGAAATATTTTTCTTTTTACGTCGTTTTACTGCTGAATATATTCCTCAAATGACAAAGCCAATCAACATTACACCTAGATAACTAGGTGCTAAAAATATAGTTCCTTTTGTGTATTCATCACCTACAATCGGAGGAATAAAATTAACTACTAATATAAAAATTATTAAAATAATAGACAAAATAAATATTGTAGTTTCTCATCAAGTAAGCCTAAATGTTCTATGTTTGAATGCAATAACTAAAATCGAAATTATTACTAAAAGGTACTGCATTAAGAAAACCACGTTACCAGCATTAAGGATAAAACTAAATTGATCTTTTATGCCTAATGCATATGGTATTGCTGTAAAAATAATCATTGATATAACACTAAAACCTGTTGCAAATAATAATGCGTTTCTATATTCCCCATGCTTGTTTTTCTTGCCTAGTTTTGAAGGTAAGAATCCATCATGAGCTAAAGGAGCAACAATTCTTGAATAGTATATGTTTGCCGAAAGAGTGCTTGAAATTCTATTGAATAGTGTACCTATCATAAAAATTATAAGTCCAGCTAAACCTCATAACGATTGAAAGAATTTTGAAAATGAAGTGGATTCACCAATAAATCCTTTTTGCAGTCCTAACAGCAAGAGATATAAAGTAAAGTAAATTGCAAGTACAGCAGCAAAAATTAGTAATAATATTTTTTTAAAGCGTTTTGTTTCTACGTTAGCGCTTATTCCTGCAAGACCTTCTGCACCACCAAATGCATAAATAAAATTCAATACATTTATAGTAATTATTGAGACTGAAACTTTGCTATTTGTCAAGATGTTATTAGCAAAATCGAGTGAACTAAAGGATAAATAAATACCTAAAGATACACCTAATATTATCGTTATTCATTTTACTGATGCGGAAAATAAAATAAATCATTTAGATGTCTTTATTCCAAACGTTGCAATTAATGTCAAGGAAAGAAAGAATACAAGAGAAACAATTTGATAGATTAATTGATGTGATTTATCAAATTCTGATAGCAATGTTGAAAAAAATAAAATTGTCGTGGCTGAAAAAAGCGGTATCTGTGAGAATTGATTCCAGCCATTAAAAAAGACTCAAAATTTATTTGCTGAAGCCTTTTTGGCATAAACATATGAACCGCCGGCCTCATTACCAAATGCTTGAGCTCCACGCGCAAATGCTAAAATAACACTAAAACTGATGAATGATGTTAGTGCAAAAACTAACATACCTCATATACCTTGAGCAATTATTCCTGTGATTGTTGTTATAAAACCAAAACCAACTATAAAATTAATACCATATAAGAAAAAACTTTTTTCACTAAATTTATTTTTCATTTTAAATACCTAATGCACCTAATTATATACATTATTTGTTAAATATAAAACGAAAAAGTGCATCTTCACTAAATTTTATTAGAATAATTTTATGTAAAAAAAATGCAAAAGCATTCCTAAAAAAACGCGAATTTTTAATTAAAATCAATAACAAAATAATCAATTTGCATTGATTTTTAATATTTAAGGATTTGAGAGTTGCATATATCTAATTGCTTTTTTGTTTGCATGGATAACTAATCTAACATACAATTTCGTTCATTAAACTTTTAATTATTTTGAAAGAAATTTTGAGCTGCATTAACCGACATCAGAAATGGAAATTGCTTAATATTATGCCGAACAACGTTATTAATTTTGTCCATCATGGATCAGTTTTCATCATTGCTGTATCAGTCAAATAATTTTTTCTTTTAGAATATAAGTTTATGCATATTCTCAATCTAACCCTTTTGAGATGAAGCAAATGC